>NZ_CP045696.1:3167500-3340670 GCF_009676955.1 Sodaliphilus pleomorphus
GGGAGCGGCAACTTCAGTTTCCCCATAGGTGATTTCCATCTTTTTAAGATACCAGGTGTATGGGGATTGGGAGGAAGATGGGTTTTTGTCAATTTTAATAATCGTTGCAAAGCCAGCCCATGTAAGTGTAGTTGCTTGTATATCGGTTGTTTTCGTGTAAGAAGATTGAGATTCTAATGTGATCACACAGTTCTGCGATGTTGGTGCATGACCTTCGACAAAAGTGAAAACTATTTTTGAAATTGGTCCAACCCTCGATGTGATTTTTACAGAACCGTTTATTCTAAGGGCTTTGTCTGAATAGGAATATGTAGTCGAAACAAATGTCATGTAGAAGTGATTGGACTTTGATGTAAATTCTTGTACAGTACCACGAAGGCCCTCAAGAGCAAAATTGATTTCCTCGGTTGTAGCTTGGGCTTGGAATATAGCCATAATGGCAAAAAGAAGCAGGATAGATAGTTTCTTCATTTTCAATGTATTTGGTTGTCGATTAATCATGTTCTGCCATGTTGGTTGCACAGCAGGTCGTTTCTTTTTACAAAAATAAAGATTAATTTACATTCTCCCAATCCTTAGCCCAATTTTTTCATAATTTTTTACGGTCTTATTAGTCAGCAAATATAGAAAAAATGAAGATTAAGATATTATTTTGACATAGAGTGAGAGATAAATGCAGAGACCAAGCTGCATTTTACACATAAAATACTGCCACGCCACGGGGGCTTGAGTAGCCCTGCCATGGCGTGGCAGTAGTTGTTGCTATGGTTTTTACTTGGTGAGCGGCGAGTAGTCGCGGCTGTAGCGCAGCATCTGCTGGGTGTAGCCCTCGTTGTAGGCCACCTTCACGTCGGTCACGTTGCCCTTGGCATCGAAGGTAGCAGTGTACACAGGATTGACAAAACCCTTGTAGGGCGCCAGGTTGAGCTTGGCATAGCGGGCAAGCACTTCCTTGTGAAGCTCGGGGTCTACTTTTACACCGTAGTTTTCTACCAGCGATCGTCCAGCCTCGTAGTCGCCGGTCGACTTAATGCGCTGCACTTCGGCCAGCAGTTGGCCAAACAGGTTGCGCAGCTTGGCGTAGTCGTTGATTTTGATATAGGTCTTGCCGTCGCGCTTCACCATCTCTATCACGTTGTCGCTTTTGCCGCGCTCATAGCACCACCTGCTCACAAACATGCGGTTGCGCATGTGAGCCTCCTCGATGTTCTTGCCTGGCTCGATGCGGCGCAGCTGCAGCATGAGGCCGTTGAGGATGTAGTTGTAGTATTCGGCCTTGTAGGTGTCGCTGTCGGTGAAGATGCCCAGTTCCAGTAGCTTGGGGTCGGCCATGTGGTAGAGGGCGAAGAGGTCGGCGCGGCCTTCCTCAAGGGTGGAGCGGTAATTCTTGAGCTGGCCGGCATCGACGCCCGGCAGCAACTTGCCCGAGGCGTG
Organism: Sodaliphilus pleomorphus; assembly: GCF_009676955.1. Classification (GTDB taxonomy): domain Bacteria; phylum Bacteroidota; class Bacteroidia; order Bacteroidales; family Muribaculaceae; genus Sodaliphilus; species Sodaliphilus pleomorphus. Next base: position 3,168,935 of record NZ_CP045696.1, read on the forward strand.
TCCCAGGCACTCGTGCATGTCGGTGTGGAGCTTGTCGGCCAGGGTGAGATATTTCTTCATGAGATTCACCTCAACTGGGCTGTAGGCAAACTCCTCGACGGTGCCGCTTCCCTTGCTGCTCTCGTCGTAGGCATCGGTGATGTTCTCGATGGTGACCGACTTGGAGCCATAGGCAGCGCGTATCCAGTTGCTGTTGGGCAGGTTGATGCCTATGGGGGTGGAGGGGTAGCTGTCGCCACCCAAGATGGCTGCTGTGATGACTTTGGCGCTCACGCCCTGCACGTTTTCCTTCTTGAAGCGCGGGTCGACAGGCGAGGCGTTTTCAAAGTATTGGGCGTTGGCGCTGATGAGGCCCGTGCGCTTGGAGGCAGCCTTGTTGCGGAATTGCACCATGCCTTCCCACGAGCCGGTCATCGACAAGGGGTCGCCGTAGTTCTCGATGAAACCGTTGATAAAGTCGACGTCGCTCTTGGTCTCTTGCGCCCACATGATAGAGTACTCGTCGAAGGTCTTGAGCGAGCCTGTGGTGTAGAACTCGATGAGCTTGTCGATGTAGGCCTTTTGGGCGTCGTTTTCGGCATAGGCCGATGCTTTTTTCAGATTGTCGACAATCTTGGTGATAGCGGCCGAGTAGAGTCCTCCCACTTTATAGGGCTTCTCCACGACTTTGCCGTTTTCCTTCACCACTTTGGTGTTGAGCCCGTAGGAGATAGGGTGGGCATCGGTTGTGTCTTTTATTGACTTGTAGTAGGCTTCCACTTCTCGTTGTGTCACACCCTCGTAGAGATTGTTGGCCGATGTTACTATCAAGTCTTGACCGTCGGCCAGGTTCACACGCTTTGCCATGAATGTGGGGTCAAATATCACCTTGTCCATGAGCTTGATGAAACTGGCTTTGGTCTGCCCTTTGGCCAGAGGCAGCTGCGAGGCTGGCAGTGCCCTTGCCTGCTTGTCGAAGAAGGCTTGCGAAAAAGCAGGCTTGAATTTGTCCATCGAGTAGTGGTGGTGTATGCCGTTGGCAAACCACACTTGCTTCAGGTAGACGACAAAGTTCTTGTAGTCGCTCGTGGTTTTGTCGCCCTTATAGTTGCGGTAGATGCTTTCGAGCGTTGAACGCACCTGCAGGTTGTACTTGCAGTTTTGGTCGGTGAGGATGTCGCGTCCCAGCAGGGCGGCCTGGGTGAGGTAATAGACGAGCGTCTTCTGCTTGAGCGACAGGTCGTCGAAGCCTGGAACCTGGTAGCGCAGCACCTCTACGTCGGCAAAACGGTCGACCTTGTAGTCGAAGTTTTGATTTTGTGCCATCGTAATGCTACTTGTTGTTGACAGCGCCACAATGGTGGCGGCAATAAGCGTTTTTTTCATTGTGTTGGGTTTAAGTTATGTCGATTGTGAGTTGTGTGGACACATTCACTGCATGGCCGCTGCTATTCCACATAGAGGACCAGCCCCTTCAGGTACTCGCCCTCGGGGTGATAGATGCTTATGGGGTGGTCGGCCGGCTGGGTGAGCTGGTGCAGAATGCGCACCTTGCGGCGCGTCTGGGCGGCTGCGCTGAATACAGCCAGGCGGAATTGCTCCTTGTTGACAGCCTGCGAGCAGGAGAAGGTGAACAAGATGCCTCCTGTCTCAATTTTTTCCAAGGCCTTGGCATTGAGCTTGCGATAGCCTATGAGGGCGTTGCGCAGCGCGCTCTTGTGCTTGGCAAATGCCGGCGGATCGAGCACGATGAGGTCGTAGTCGCCTTTGTGCATCTCGTCGAGATACTTGAAGGCATCTTCGGCCACAGCCTTGTGGCGGTCGCAATCGGGGAAGTTGAGCGCTACATTGGCATTGGTGAGCGATATGGCCTTGGCCGAACTGTCGACCGAGTGCACGAGCGTGGCTCCGCCGCGCAGGGCATAGAACGAGAAGCCACCCGTGTAGCAGAACATGTTGAGCACCCTGCGCCCTGCAGCGTAGTGCTCGAGCAGACGGCGGTTCTCCCGCTGGTCGACAAAGAACCCCGTTTTTTGCCCCTTGAGCCAGTCGACGTGAAACTTGAGGCCGTTTTCGATGGCCACATCGGTGTCGTAACTACCCACGATGTAGTCGTTCTGCGGGTCGAGCTGTGCCTTGTAGGGCAGGGTGGTCTCGCTCTTGTAGTACACGTTGTGCACCAGGTTGCCTGGCAGCTCGGTGAGCGCCTGGGCAATGATGTTGCGGGCAAAGTGCATGCCGGGTGAGTGGGCCTGCATCACGGCTGTGTGGCCGTAGATGTCAATGACCAGGCCGGGCAGAAAGTCGCCCTCGCCATGCACGAGGCGGAAGGCGTTGTTGTCGTCGCGCATCAGGCCCAGTGCCTTGCGCAGGCCATAGGCAGCCGTGAGCCGCTTTACGTAGAATTGCTCATCGATCTCGGTGTCGTCAAAGGTGAGCAACCGCACGGCAATGCTCCCTATCTGGAAGTGGCCGTTGCCCAGCAAGGCACCGTCGTGAGTGTACACGGTGACCAGGTCGCCCTCTTCCATCTTGTCGGCACGTGCGATGGCACCCGAGAATATCCAAGGGTGAAACCGCTTGACCGATTCCTCCTTGCCGCGTTTCAGTATTACTCGCTTGTATATCATGTCACTTTGTATTTATACTACAGGTTCAAAAAAATGTGTGCACCATTATTGTTTCTACTTGATGAGAAAGCGATACACATCGTTGCCTATGGCGTAGGCCATGAGCAGGATGATGAACCACAGCCCTATGCGCAGCGCTACATTCATAAATTTCATGCTTGGCTTCTTGCGGAAGATGATTTCTACGAGCAAAAACAGCACATAGCCGCCGTCGAGGATTGGAATGGGCAGGATGTTCATCACTGCCAAAATGATGCTCAAGAAGGCGGTGATGCTCCAGAAGTATTGCCAGTCCCATTTCTCGGGAAACAGGTTGCCTATGGCGCCGAAGCTGCCCAGCGACTGGGCACCTTCCTTGGTGAAAATGAGTCGCAGCGACTTCACGTAGCTCACCATCTGGTCCACACCCAGCTTGATGCCCCGTGGCACGCACTCGACAATGTTGTAGTGCTTAGTGATGGTCTTGTAGAACGTTATGGGGTTGGCAAGCTGGAAGCCCAGCTTGCCAGCGTTGTCGACAGGGGCGTCGACAGTAACGGTGTCGGCGTTACGCACTACCGTGAGGGGCACCGTCTTGCCCTTGTTGGCCAGCAGCTGAGCGGTAAACACGTTGAACGACGGGGTAGCCACACCGTTCACGGCAATCAGGTGGTCGCCGTGCCGCAGGTGTGCTTTCTCGGCGCCCATGTTGGGCATGGTCTTGTCGACGACAACGGGCGTGCGCAGCATGATGAAGTTGCGCCCGTCTTCCATTTCCTTGTTCACTGTGAAGAGATACTTGTCGGGGATGTTTATAACAACGGTGTCGCTGCCGTTGCGCAGCACTTGCACCTGCTTGGCCTCGACCATGGCCTGCATGGCCTTGCCGTCGAGAAACTCGAGCTTCTTTCCATCGGCACTGAGGGGAATGTCGCCGTCGACAAAGCCTATCTTGTGGGCGCTCGGGCTGAACTCATAGCCCGAGGTTGCATTTTGCATGGGTATGAACTCCTCGCCATAGGCCAGCACGATGCCGGCATAGATGACCAGTGCCAGCAAGAAGTTGTTGAGCACACCGCCTATCATCACCATGAGCCGTTTCCAAGCAGGCTTCGATCTGAACTCGAAATCCTTGACCGGGCGTTTCAGCTTCTCGGCGCTCTGCGTCTCGTCGACCATGCCGTCGATGGCGCAGTAGCCGCCCAGGGGCAGCCAGCCCAGACCATACTCGGTGTCGCGCCATGTGGCCTTGTAGTTGCTGGGCAGCTTGGCATCTTCTTTCTCGTCCTCGTCTTCATACTCGTTGCCCTCCTCGTCGGTGATTTTCGCGTTGCTGGCTCTTACCATGAAGGCGTGCTTGTGGTTTTTGGGTTTCCACTTCCACAGCGTGAGCGAGGGGTTGAAAAAGAGGTAAAACTTGTTGACCTTGATGCCAAATATGCGTGCCCACATGTAGTGTCCCAGCTCGTGAATGAATACCAGGATACTCAGTGAGAGTATCAGCTCAAGTGCCTTGATCCAGAACGTCTGGCTGCCAAATGTGGTGACAAGATTGTGAAGAAAGTTGGTGCTGAGTAATAAATCCATTAAATTTCGTAATAAAAGCTGTTTCTAAATGAGTGTCGACGCATAGCGGCGGGCTTCGGCGTTGGTGGCCACATAGTCCTCATAGGTGGGCTGCTCGATATAGGGCGCCCATGCCATCGTCTTCTCGATAATGTTGTAGATGTCGTTGAACTTGATGTTGCCGTGCAAAAATTGTGCCACGGCTATCTCGTTGGCTGCGTTCATCACGCAGGGCACGTTGCCCCCTCGGTCGGCAGCCTTGTAGGCTGTAGTCAGCAGCGGGAATTTGTCGTAGTCGGGCCGCTCAAAGGTGAGCGAGCAGTAGTCGTCGACCGTCATCTTACGGCAGTCGCTGGGCAGCCGACCAGGCAGCCCCAGCGCGTAGCGTATGGGCAGGTGCATGTCGGGCAGGCCCAGTTGGGCCTTGATGCTGCCGTCTACAAACTCTACCATCGAGTGCACAATCGACTGCGGATGCACCACAATCTCTATGTCGTGCTGCGACACGCCGTAGAGCCACTTGGCCTCGATCATCTCAAAGCCCTTGTTCATCATTGTGGCACTGTCGATGGTGATCTTGCTGCCCATGCTCCAGTTGGGGTGGTTGAGAGCATCCTGCACCGTGGCTGTGGCCAGCCGCTCGCGTGGCCATGTGCGGAACGGGCCACCCGAGGCCGTGAGTATGAGCTTGCTCACGCTGTCGCGCTGTTCGCCCACCAGGCACTGGTAGAAGGCTCCGTGCTCCGAGTCGACGGGGTACAGGTGCGATTGCGACCGGGCTACAAGCTTGGTGATGAGGTCGCCCGCCACCACAAGTGTCTCTTTGTTGGCCAGCGCTATGTCTTTGCCTGCCTCTATGGCCTTGATTGTGGGCTCAAGGCCGCTGTAGCCCACCATGGCTGTGACCACAATGTCGACCGGTGGCTCGGCTGCGGCTTCGGCAATGGCCTTGCTACCGGCCATAACCTCGATGCCGCGAGGGGTCAAGGCTGATTTTACCTTGTCATACAAGGTCTCGTTGGCAATAACCACTGCGTGAGGTTTGAATTTCAAGGCTTGCTCGATGAGCAAGTCGGCGCTATTGTTGGCTACCAGGAGCCATGCTTTAAATAAGTGGGGGTATTCGGCAACGATGTCGAGCGTCTGTCGCCCTATCGAACCAGTGCTCCCCAGAATGGCGATATTTTTGATTGGTTTCACCTATTGTCGTTTATTAACTCACAAAGATAGTGCTTGACGGGCGCAATACAAAATAATAAACAAGATTTAAGATTTACTTCAAGCTCACGTGGTGCCCTGTGCAGGAGTAGCCGACTGCCTGCAATGCATCAAACACTGAAAACACGAAAACCGCTAACGATGTAATGTATGGGTGCGGCTGCAATGTGAAACACAATGCGCCCGCCTGTGGGGGCGAGCGCATGCTTGTGTGGGTGATATGTGTGAGTGTGCTGCGGCGGTTACTTCACAATGAGTTTCTTCACGGTCTTGTGGCCGTCGTTGTAGGTGGTGACCTTGATGTTCACGCCGGCAAAGGGCACATTGCTCACCTGGCCCGTGGTGCTGTAGTACACCACGCTCTGCGCCTGGCTCGAGGCGTCGACACTGGTCACGCTCGTCACCACGTTGCTGCCCACCACGGGCACCGTGAGCTGTGCCTCGGCCACATAGTAGGGTGTGGCAGTGGCATCGGCGCTCGCCACGGCAGCCTTGGCGGCCGTAGTGGTGGCGGGCACGCAGTAGATGCGCACATAGTAGGTCACGTCGAAGTTGTCGAAGCCGTCGTTTTCCTTCACGCTGCGGGCGCCGAAGTAGTCGGCAATGGGTATCCACACCTTTTGCTGGCCGTCTTCGGTCTCACTGATGGCCGTCTGAAGGGTCTCGCCCGCGTTGCTGGCGTCGAAGCTCATGTTGCCGTTCTCGTCGACGTTGACCGTGAGCGGGTGGCCCTTTTGGTCAAGACGCTTCTGGTAGGCTGCCACATCGGTTCCCTCCATGGCCACGTCGTCGGGCGTGGAGCGCCAAATGCGGTATTTCACCGGGCGCAGCGTTGAGGGCACAATGGCTTGCAGGCTCAGCGGCACCTTGTAGTAGCGGCCCGTGACGCCGTTGTGGCTGAATGCGAAGTTGCTCGTCTCGACGCTGCTGCCGTCGGCAAGTTTGGCTGTCACGCCCACGCGCTGCACCGTCACGATGGGGGCGCCGTAGGTGTTCTGGGCCGTGGCGTCGAGCGTGCCGTCGAGGCTGTAGCGGTTGGTCCATATCACGGGCACCATGCGGCGGGCATAGGTGCTGGCGTCGCTCGCTTGCATGGCGGTCTCGTCGGCAATCTTGGCCCCGTCGGCCGTGTTCACCGTGTTGAGGAAGTTGCCGCTCTCGAACACGTCGTAGCGGTCGCTGCCGCTCATGTTGGCGTAGCCCGTCTCGTCCTGTGCGCGCTTGTCCTCGGTGCTGGGATAGGCGTTGCGGTCAAGCTCCAGGCGGTACACCTTGTAGTAGTTGATGTCGCGGTCGTCCTCCAGGCTCAGGGTCACGGCAGGCTTGGAGCTGTCGAGCGTGCCGCGGTCGATGGTATTGAGCACGTGGTCGGCCTCGACCTGCGCGGCGGTGAAGGTCTGGTTGTTGTCGCCCACCGTGGTCTTGTACACCTCGACAGGCACAGCCGTGCTGTAGAAGTAGTCCACCCCGTAGGGGTTGGCCTCCTTGTCGGTCTTGATGCCGTCCCACAGGTAGCGCACGTCGTAGGTGTAGCGGCCGGGCTGCTGGTTCTGGCTCGTGGAGGCCGAGAACTGGTCCCACACCTCCAGCTTGCCGAAGTTGATCTTGCCGTCGGTGCTGCCCGTGGCCACCACAAAGTGGGTGCTGTTGTCGCTGGGGCCGTATACAGCCGACTTCTGCAGGTGATCCTGGTTGCTGTGGGTCATGGCGTAGGTGTAGCCCTTGTCGCCGTCTTTGACAAACTTGTAGATCGTGGCCACAAGCGCCTCTTGGGCTTTGCCGTCGGTGGCGGTCCAGTGGCGGTAGAGCTCCATGCGGGCGTTGGGCTTGGTGAGTTGGGTCTCGGTGATGTAGGTGCCGGTGGCGTTCGAAACGTCGAGGTGGTTGCAGTACACGTTGCGCTGCTCGTTGAGGCGGTAGTCGCTCACGGGGCGCACGTTGAGGCCCAACTGCAGGCGCTGGTTGGGGTCGAGACCGGGCACCTCGACCAGATCCTCGTTGGAGGCAACAGGCGTGAACTCACCCTCAAGCGGTGCACCCTCGACCACGTAGCGAATGATGCGCCCTTTCTCCTCCTTGTCGACGGTGTAGGTGTAGTGGTAGTTGCCCTGGGCGTCGGGGGCATCGGCGAAGTCCTGCTTGAGCAGGGTGCGGTTGCCGGCATCGTCGACGATATAGAGATTGAACTTCTGCGGGATCACGTTGCCCGTCGCTGCGTTCAGGTTCGACGACCAGGTGAGGGTGATGTCCCACTTGTTCTTCTCGCTGGCGTTTTGCGTGCCCGCAGCCTTGAGCGGGATGCTGAGCATGGCCACAGCCGGAGCATAAGAAGGATTGTAGCAGTTGAACGAGCCATAGCTGTCTCTCGCGCTCCAATTTTCAAGTCGCCTGTCGGGGATAAAGAAGACCATGTTGTTGACTGAGTGTTCCTCATAGGTTGCTGCCATGTTGAACTGGTGGCTATTATCGATGACGCTGCCACAGTCGTGCTGCACCTTGTAGTCGTTTCCGTTCTTCATCTTCACCCAAACGTCGGTGATCTGGGTCGAGCTGTTTACGTCTTCGGGGCTATATTCCTCGTAGAGGCCGAAGTGAGGCGCAAACGACCAGGTTCGGCCAGTGTCAGCAACTCTGCGTGCCCTGCCCTTGGAAATGAAGTAGAAACTCGAGGCCGTGCCGCTGGTTTTGTACAAGGCACCCGTCTTAGCGATGCCGTCGCCCTTGGCATAGTATTTTCCCTGGGTGAGCAAGACGACTTCTTCTATGTCGCTTGACAGGCCGTTGACAAGGGCGTCATAGGTCGTAGCAAATGCCGAAGCATCGGTTGGATTACGCTTCACCTTGACCAGGAGTGTGGTGTAGCCCTCATCGTCGGGTGTGTAGTCGCCATAGTGTCCTATCACTTTGCCAGCAGCATCCTTGACCTCGAGGGGCGTGGGAATATCGTAGATCGTGCGAATGTCATTGTTGTCTTCGAACCTGTCGGTGAGCGAATGACCTGGCCACGACTTGCTGTCGAGGGCGGCGTCGGTGATGGTATAACAAACAACTCCAGTATCGGGCAACTCAACGTTGGCGCTGCTGTAACCCACCTTCTTGATGCCGGGCACCTTCTTGTTGATGAAGATTTCGCGCAGCAGGGCCACGATGTGGCGCGGGTCGGTGGCCGGGTCGGCAATGCTGTTTGTGTGCCTCACGCCCTCGGCATCGGTCCAGTTGAAGGTGATGGCCTGGGCCTCGGCAAGCGTCAGGATCTTCATGTTGGAATTGGTAGCCTCGACCCGGGCAGGCGCCTGCAATGGGGATGTCGAAGCCAGGGCTTGTGTTGAAAATGTAGCCACGCTCACCGCAAGCAAGAGCGAGGCAAAAACGTAGAATTTTCTCATCACTGACTAAAAAAAATTATTATTAAAACGAGTTAAATAAAAGTTTATGGAGTAGTAGCTGTTGATGTCTAATCCAAAGTCTTGAACTCAGGTTAAGCATGAAAGGCTTCCCTACTTTTCCTAATTGGGGTGCAAAGGTAAGAAGAAACTATGTGTATTGCAAGCGATTAAAGAAATTTAATCATTAAAAAACAAAAATTTAAACAAAACATGGACATGCTTGGGGCTATTTGGAAATGAAAATCGGATATTTTGGCATTTTAAGTCTTTTATTCTAATAAAAACAGCTAATTTTGTAAATATGAAACGAGCGATGAAATATATGGTTCTGGTCGTGTTGCTGCTTTCGGCAACGGGGATGCTCGGCGCCTGCTCGCGTGCCGTGTTCTATGAGGATGGCGACTTCGACTACGACGACGATGCGCAACAGGAGATGCGCATGCTCAACAGCGAGATCGACAACGATGACCAGTGGCACGAGTAAGCGTCATTTGGCCAAGTAAAATTTCCCCCTTTGTTCAACTATGACACCCACTGAAATAAGAAACGAACGGCTGGCCAAGAAGATCATGAAAAACTTGACCCGCCGCCACTTTGAGAGCTATTTTTGCAAAAATGCTGCCGAGGCCATCCACAAGGTGATGCAACTCATGCCGCAGGGCAGCACCGTGACCTGGGGCGGCTCGATGACCCTGCGCGACATGGGCCTGACGCAAGCCGTGAAGCAATCGGGCCATTACACCGTCTACGACCGCGACGAGGCTACAACTCCGCAAGCGAAGCGGCAGTGCTACCTCAAGGCCTTCGATTGCGATTACTATCTCACTTCGGTCAACGCCATGAGCGAGGACGGCGTGCTGGTGAACGTTGACGGCAACGGCAACCGCGTGGCCGCTATCACTTGGGGGCCGAAGCGCGTGATCATGGTGGTGGGCATGAACAAGGTGGCTGCCAGTGTCGAGGCCGCCCTGATGCGTGCACGCCACACGGCTGCCCCCATCAACACTGCCCGCATGCAGCTCGACACACCATGCACCCGCGACGGAGCTTGCCACAACTGCAATGCCGAGCACTGCATATGCAACTATGTGCACTTCATGCGCAACTCCTATCCGGCTGGGCGCCACATCGTGATACTTGTGAATGAGCCCTGGGGCTATTGAGTGTTGCCGGCACGAGGGCTTGTGTTGCCTGGTGTGGTTTTTAGTGGTATCTTTGCCCTCGATTTTAAAGGAATGAACGAAAAATGAAAAAAATGATTATCGCCCTTGCCGGCGTTGCCTGCCTGGTTGCTCCTGCAACGGCTCAAACTATCTCTACTCCACGCCCCGAGGCTGCAACCCAGTACTTCGCCAGTGTAGAAGGGTTCAACTTGATGAAATCGGCCCTGGTGAGGGCAATTGGCAATGTCAAGGCTGCCAGCTCGGCCGAGGCACTGAGCAAGGCTGTGTATACCTATATCAAGAGTTACCTGCCCATGAACAAGTACTACAGCGGCCTCACGGCCGCCCAGAAGAAGCAAATCGACACATTGCAGCGCCAGGTGGGGTTGCACATCAACGCCAAGCAGGCCAAGTATGGCTGCAAGAAGGCTGTGGATGCTGCCATCAACAAGGCTACACTCGAGGCCATGGCTGCCATGGCGCGGTAGGGCGCTACTCCAGGTCGACCACAGTGATGCCTGCGCCGCCCAGCTGCACGTGCTCGTCGCGGTAGCTTTTCACACCAGGCACGGTGTTGAGATACTGCCGGATGAGGGTGCGCAGTATGCCAGTGCCTGTGCCGTGGAGTATGCGCACACGCTTGGCGTTGAACTGGATGGCATCGTCTATAAAGTAGGTGATGGCCTGCACCGCCTCGTCGCCGCGCATGCCGCGCACGTCGATATCGGGCTTGAAGTTGAGCTGACGGCTGCGTATCTCGTCGCTGGTCGCCTTGCTCACGGTGGGTTTGGGTGCCGATTTAGCGGGCTGGCGCAGGGTGCGTTGCAGGTGCTTGATGTCGACGCGGGTCTTAATGTTGCCAAAGGCCACGGTAGCGCTGTTGCCCTCAAGGCTCATCACGGTGCCCACGGTGGTCGAGCCCTTGAGTTGCACGTTGTCGCCCACCGCCAGCGGGCGGTCGTTGTTGGCTTTCGGGCTTTGGCCGTTGGAGGGCTTGCGTGGCTGCTGCTGGCGCTGTGGCAGGGCGCGCTTGGGTTGCAGCTTGCGCATTTCTTCGGCATCGAGACCCTCTTCGGCTTGCTGCAACCGCTGCTTGAACTCGTCGAGATGCTGGCGCACCTCGCGCGTTTTTTCTTTTTCGGCCTGCATCTCTTTGATTTGCCTTATGGTTTTCTCAATCTCGGCATTGCTCTGCTTGAGCAGTTGCTGTGCCTCGTTTTTGGCTTCCTTGATGATGAGTTTGTGCTCTTGGGCAATTTTCTCGAGGCGCTCGTTGTAGTCGGCCGCAATCTTGTCGAGACGTTTCTCCTTCTGATGCACGTCGTAGCGCTTGTTTTCCCAGTATCGGCGGTCGCGCACGATGTCGAGCAGATACTTGTCCATGTTGATGTAGTCGCTGCCCACCAGTTGCGAGGCCTTGTCGATGACTTGCTGCGGCAATCCGATCTTGCGGGCTATCTCGATGGCAAATGAGCTGCCAGGGTAGCCTATCGAGAGCTGAAACAGGGGCTGCATGCGCTGCCGGTCGTAGAGCATGGCGCCGTTGACCAGACCGTCGGTTTCCTCGGCAAAGTGCTTGAGGTTCTGGTAGTGGGTGGTGACGACACCGTAGAGCTGCTTGTAGTTGAGTTGCTCGAGTATGGCTTGGGCAATGGCCGCGCCTATGTGTGGCTCGGTGCCGCTGCCAAACTCGTCGATGAGTATCATCGTGTTGCTGTCGCCGCGCTGCAAGAAGGTTTTCATGTTGTGCAGGTGACTGCTGTAGGTGCTCAGGTCGTCTTCGATCGACTGCTGGTCGCCTATGTCGATGAAGATGCTCTTGAAGATGCCCATGTGGCTGTTGTCGTATAGGGTGGGCAGCACGCCGCACTGCATCATGTACTGCACGATGCCTACCGTCTTGAGACACACACTCTTGCCACCGGCGTTGGGCCCCGAGATGATGATAATGCGATTTTTCTTGTTGAGCTCGATATCGAGCGGCACTACTGCCTTGCCTTGCTCCTTGAGCGCGAGGTAGAGTGCGGGATGCTGGGCATGGTACCACTCGGCCATGGGCGCCTCTTCGATGTGGGGCATGTGGGCGTCGACGTCGCGCGCAAAGGCGGCCTTGGCGCGGATGAAGTCGATGAGGCCCAGGGTGGAGTAGGTGGCCAGCAGCTCCTCGATGTGGGGGCGTATGAGGTCGGTCACAGCGGTGAGGATGCGCACGATCTCGCGCTGTATCTCGGCCTCGGTCTCGCGTATGCGGTTGTTGGCCTCGACAATCTCTTCGGGCTCGATAAACACGGTCTTGCCACTGGCACTCTCGTCGTGCACGATGCCGTGCACCTTGCGCTTGTGCATGGGCGATACGGGCAGTACCAGGCGTCCGTCGCGCACCGAGGGGGTCGTGTCGCTGTCGAGCACCCCGTCTTGGCGGCCTCGGGCAATGATGCGGCGCATGATGCCGTTGATGCTGGCCGTGGTAGAGTTCAAGGTCGAGCGCAGTTGGGCCAGTTGGGGCGAGGCATTGTCCTTGATGTTGCCAAACTTGTCGAGCACGCGTTGAGCCTCGGCGCTTATCTGTGGAAAGGCCTGCATGCCGGCCGTGAGCTGTGCCAGGGCAGGGTAGCTCATGCGGCCCTCGTCGTCGGGCCTGAAAAAGGCGATGATGCCTGCTATGGTGGCCAGCGAGCGCTGCAAGTCGTAGAGATGCTCGGCGGTGATCCATGTGCCGGGTGCAGCGATGCTCCTGAGCGGGGTGCGCAGGTCAAAGAAATAGTTGAGCGGAAACTCGCGCTTCGACTCAATGATGCCCACAAACTCGTTGACCTGTGTGAGCCAGGCCTTCACCTGGTTGTGGCGCGACGAGAATTGCATCTTCTCGCACCAGGCCACACCCATGGGGCTGATGCAGCGTTTGGCTATCTCGTGGCGCACCACGTCAAATCCTATCTTGTTTTCAAAATTGCTTGGATATATCATGCTTAGCGGTTGTGTTTAAAATGATGTGAAACTCGACTGCATGTCACGGCACGCGCACAATCTGGGTGTCGTAGGCAAGGTCCACATTGCGGGGCAGCTTCTGGCAGGTGACGCTGTGGAAACCGGCCTCGTGACTCATGTGAATGAAAAGCGCCCGGCCTGGTTCGATGCGCCGCACGAGTTCGAGCGACTCCTCGATACTGAGGTGGCTGTGGTGAGGCTTGTGCCAGCGCAGGGCGTTGATCACAAGCAGCGGCGTGCCGTGCAACCTCTCGACCTGGGCGGGCGGTAGTGTCTTGCAGTCGGTGATGTAGGCCAGCGGGCCGATGCGGAAGCCTGTGATGCGCAGCTTGTCGTGCATCACAGGTATGGGCTCGACAGCAACGTTGCCTATCATGAAAGGGCCGTCGGCTATGGGCACGAGGTCGAGCTTGGGCACGCCGGGATACAGGTGGGTCCCGAAGGCATAGGGCATGGTCAGGTGCAAGCGGTCGATCACGTCCTGACGGGCATAGACCGGAAAACTGTGCTTGTAGCTGTAGGGGCGCAGGTCGTCGATGCCGGCCACGTGGTCGTAGTGGATGTGGGTGAGCAACAGCGCGTCGAGGGCCTGGCTCGATGCGCGCAGCACCTGCTGCCTGAAGTCGGGGCCACAGTCGATGAGCAGGCTCTTGCCCTTGTAGCGCACGATTGCCGATGTGCGCAGGCGCTTGTCGCGCGGGTCGCTCGACTGGCACACTGCACAGTGGCACCCTATCGAGGGCACGCCGCAGCTGGTGCCAGTGCCCAAAAACTCGATTTCCAACATAGCGTTTCTGTATCTGTCTTTATCAGTATCTATTTCCTGAATTTCTTGAGTATCCCGTCTTGAAAATAGAGAAAGCGGCCGCCGTCGTAGTACCAGTACTCCTTGAGCCCCGTCTGGTCGGGCAACTGGTTGATCGAGCTGGGGTTGCCCATCGCCAGCCTGCACTCCTCCTTGGTCATCTCAAGGGCAATCTGGCCGTGCACGATGCGTTGCCAGTTCTCGTCGGAGATGTTGGGGTAGCTCAAGTGCAGGTCTTGGCGGGCAAACATGCTGTCGAAGTCACGGCTGTGCATCGCGCTCGCTCCTGTCGAGAGCCACAACATGGCCCGCTCGCGGTTGTCGCTGGCTGTGAACATCACTTTCAGCGGCAGTACCTTGTTGCCTGGCAGCACGCTGTCGATGTGCACCTTGATGAATTGCCGCCCGTCGATCATCTCCTCGGTCGCAGGATTGTACCATATCCGCGTCTTTATGTAGTAGTCGTGCCCGACCAGCTGGCTCGACACCTGTCGCACGACGTCCATGTCGATCATGAAGGGTAGTGTGTAGTCGCTGTGCAGCTCAGCCAGCGTCTTGCCGGTGGCGATGCCGTAGGTGTGCGCGCCGTCGCTGAACTTCAAGGTCACGTCGTGGCGGTTGTCGAGCACACTGCCGGTGTCGTAGCCGGCATAGCTCAGCACATGGCCGGCCAGGTGCAGCGTGTCGGGGTTGTAGGCATCGCTATGCGTGAAGATGAGGCGCACCTGGTCGTCGGTCACATAAAACTGCTTGCCCGCTTTCCAGTGTGCCACCGAGTCGGGCTCAAGCCGCAGCGAGGGCACCGCCTTGGGGCCCTTGTACTGTGCAAGCTCCTTGCGGGCTTGCTTCTCGCTCACTGCCGTGGTGCTCTCTATGCCCGTGCCGCAACTCACCAGGGCAAGAAGTAGCAATATGTAGCTCAATGTCTTTCCCATTTCTGATTGCAAAGTTACAAAAAGATGCCCGATTTCAGAAATCTCACCCTCACAGCCAACGTTCACCGCTTTCTTGCTATTACACCAATAGGCCTACGCCCTGTTTTACAAATTGTTTTATTCTATAAAGATAAATGAATCCTATGCGTTGTAATTGGACATCTTGGCTATTCACAATATAATATTTTGCACTGTTGCATATCTCAATTGGAATTGTTGCCGTTGTTTGCAATGCTGCAGCGGTGTCAAGAACATCGCACACTAAATATAGTATTTTACAAGCAATCCAGCCTTTTGTTTTAATTAAAAGATTTTGATACGTCACAAAACTCGAGAGCTCAGATGCAACTGCATAGTGGCAACTCTGTCTTAATTGGCTTGCTTTGTTAGAGCCTGTCAGCGATTGTTTTCGTTTAACATAATTGTAATGAACATGGTTTGTAAACAGGAAACTATGAGCTTGACAGATTGCCGTAGTTGTCCACAAGTCGTCTTCCGACATCTTGAATTGAAACTGTAATTTATGTTGAGTTATGAACCTTTTCTTCCATAAGTAAGCAAAAACTAAAGGCGTGAATGTTTCGGTTCGGTGAAGTATATTAAAGGCATCTTCTCCCGTTGTTACTATGTTGCTGAGACTTTGTGGAATTTGCCGCAGTTCAATGTTTTTTGTTGCAAATTTAATCTTTATTCCTCCTATGGCGACATCGCAGTTTGATTTGGAGAAGTGGTAATAAAAATCGAGAAAATCAGTCGATGCAATCGTGTCATCACTGTCAACAAAAGCAACGATTTCCCCTTGTGCGCTTTTTAACCCCGTGTTTCGTGCATTTGACACCCCTTGATTTGGCGTAGAGATAACTATAAGCGAGTGTAGTGCGGGAGGCGTTACACTTCGGATTTTATCTAAAGTGTCGTCGGTCGAGCCATCGTTGACGACAATTGTTTCAACAAGAATCTGTTGTATCGAGAAAATCGATTCAAGACATTCAACAATAGTACGAGAAGCGTTAAATGCTGGGACAATGATAGATAGACTGGGAGTGGAAATACACTTAACTGACATAATCGACTTGATTTCTTATCAATGAATAATACTCTTTTCGATTGGATAACAGTTGAGTGTGTGTGCCCTGTTCTACAATCGTCCCGTGCGAAAGCACTACAATGTTATCAGCGTTTCTTATGGTACTGAGTCGGTGAGCAACAATAATCGCGGTTTTCCCTTTAAAAAAAGTGTGAAGAGAATTTAGAATATTGAGTTCGTTGGTTGCGTCGAGCGAGTTGGTTGCTTCATCAAAGATAATAAATTCTGGATTTTTATAAATTGCCCTTGCAATGATGAGTCTTTGTCGCTGTCCAGAACTTAATCCTTGCCCCTCCGCTCCAATTTTTGTGTTGTATTTCATGGGCAATGACATGATATAATCGTGTATATTGGAAATTTTCGCAGCTCTCACAACTTTGCAATAATCTACCTCATTATCCGACAGTGCGATGTTTTTCTCAATTGTATCTGAAAAAATGAATCCGTCTTGCATGACAACTCCGCAGTGCTTCCTCCATTCTTTAGGACTTATATTTTGCAGAGGAACGTCACCTATCGATATCTTTCCACAAGAAGGTTGAAAAAAAGAAAGAATCAACTTCAGCATTGTCGTCTTTCCACTTCCGCTCATACCGACAATTGCGGTCACTTTTCCGCGAGGAATTACAAGGTTAATGTTGTTCAGTACTTTTGGAGATCGCGGCCCGTCATATTGAAACGAGACATGATCAAAGTAAATTGAATCTCTTGTGAGGTCAGGCTCTTCTATGTGTGTAAACATGTCTTCTTCGGCGGTTACGGTTTCAATCTCGTTCATTCTGTCCATACTGATTTTTGCGTCTTGTAGCGAGCGCAAAAATGACACAAATTGATGCAATGGCGCATTGAGTTGCCCTATGATATACTGTATGGCAACAAGCTCGCCTATTGTGATCACCTTGTCGACAACTCCTTTTGCAGCAAAAAACACGATGAGGAGATTTTTGGTTTGGTCAATCAGTGCCGATCCAGAAATTTGGATATTTTCAAGCCTAAGACTATAGTGTCTCAACTTGAAAATCTGTTGTTGTAGACGCTCCCATCCCCAACGTATTTTGCGTTCGCATGAATTCAGTTTTATCTCTTGCATGCCATTCACGATTTGAATAAGATTATTCTCGTTGCTTGCAAGGTACTGAAATTGCATGTAGTCTAATTTTCGTTGTTTTTTCAAGAAAAGTGTAACCCAGCCTACATATATGGCGCTGCCTACAAGAAATGTCGATAAGATGACAAAAGAGTAATCCAGCATCATTGCTCCGTAGACTGCAAATGTGATTACCGACAGCAGAAGGCTGAGCAATGTTCCTGTAAGGAAGTCCTCGATGCGTCCGAAGTCTTTGATGCGCTGTAAGATGTCACCCACGTGCTTTGTGTCGAAGAAAGAGATGGGCAATGCCATCAGGCGACCGAGAAAATTTGAAATAAGGCCAATGCTGATGTTGGTTGTGAGTCTCAACATCATTCTACTTCTCACTATGTCGTTGGTCACTTGTCCGGCAAGTAGTGCAAGCTCGGCTATCAGTATCAACGTTATGTAATTCAGGTCAGAATTCCTAATGCCATTATCTACGATTGCTTTGGTAAGATACGGGAATGCTATCGACACGAGGCATCCTATAAGCATTGTAATAAGAATATACAATACGTTTAACTTGAATGGTAACAGGTTTCTCAACAGATTGAGAGTTTTGGGTCGCGGTTTAGTCTTGCAATTAGATGGTCGTTCGTAAAATTCTGTAGTGGGAGAAAGTAGAAGTGCAGCTCCTGTTTTCTCGGCCGAGGCTGAGTCGGTAAAATGGAGCCATGATTTAAGAAAATCTTTTTTCCTATATTTAAGGATATCGGCTGCAGGATCCATTACGGTTACCGTTTCTTTGTTAATTGAGGCCACAACAACAAAGTGTTGTTGATTCCAGTGTACGATGCAGGGTAGGTGGGCGTCATCACTCAACTGCTCCCAGGTGATTTTGACTCCTAAGGTCTTGAAGTGCAAGGCCTCGGCTGCATCGGCGATACCGAGCATCGAAACGCCATTTCTTGTGATGTGGCACAATTCCCTAATGTGCTGAAGGTCTATTATTTTGCCATAATATCTACATATGGATTGCAGGCAGGCTGCACCGCAGTCCATCATGTCTCGTTGTGCACAGAATTTTACTTTCATAATTTATTCTGTTTAACCCATCGTGCTACATCGAAGCATGGACAGTTTTTATCGCACAGTTGATTATGCCCGACAATTTCTGCCGATGGGAATTTTTTCTTTAGTTTGACACATAATGCAATCATAGAAGCCTCTTGGGCGGCTGTCATAGTATTGGCGGCTAGCCCGTTGCCGTCAAGGCCTCCAACGTAGCATATTCCTATGCTATTGTGATTGTATCCCATGCAGTGTGCCCCTTCGAGCTCTTCTTCTCTGCCAGTTTCTACAGTGCCGTCCCTCTTTATAACCCAGTGATACCCTATGTCATCAAAACCCTGGCCAAGATGCATGCATCTTATTGTGTTGACATCGCAATCCAAATTGACAGGGGTCGCTGAGCAATGAATGATGATGTAGTCAACCGATTTCAATTTATGTGGAACACTGAATGTAAGAGTACCATAGGGCATTGTGAAATCAATTCCTGATATTGGGAAAATGTCAGGAATTTCATTTATGACGTTTTTGTAGAAAAGAATTGGCAGAAACTTCAGAATGTGTTTTTTCAAGTTCCTTTTCAGTTGCTCTGTTTTCTTGACAAGGGCGTCTTCAAAGTAAATGGGGCGGGGTAGCATATAAGTCAATGTGAGTGTCTCGATTACATTAAGTCGATCAATAGGTTTGCCGAAATAATGAAAAGAAGCATCTCCAAATCCGTATATGCCCTTGCCCATTTCAGCCATATTTAAGTATATTTCTAAGATGTCATGCTTGGAGAGGTGAAAATGGTTTTCGGCAATGAGCGACATTGCGATTTCTTTGATTTTTCTATTTATGTCTTTTTCCCCCGACAAGAAAGCATTGCGCATCAATTGTTGGGTGAGGGTACTTCCGCCCCCATGAGGCAATTGTGCCGATATGATGGATTTTACAATCAATCCCATTGCATAAGGGCATACTCCCTTATGAAGATAAAAGGCTGGGTCTTCTGTACAAATAACAATTGACCTTATAAGCTGAGGAAAATCATCATACTGAATATAGTTGCTACTGAGATGACTCTTTGATTTCAAAGCCTCGATTATCCAGTTTTTTATTTTTTGTCCCGCATTTGGGCTTGGTGATTTTGGCTTAAAGCCGTTTACGATATAATTGAGCCGGGGAATTGCTACGTTTGCCTCGTTATTGAAATAGGCGAGAATGGCAATCCCGCTTTGAATGCTTTGCGATATGCTTTCTCTACAAAAAAACTCTTGTGGCAAAAGATTGATAATGTTTACTGTAGATGCAGTTGCCTTAAAGAATATTTCTTCTTTGTCGCGTTGGATAAACAATGCGCCTATGTCAGGCAAAGATATTGTTAGCTGGAAATTTTGTGTGTTCTTGTATTTGATTTTTATTGTAGCATTGTCCAACGCAAGAAGGCGTCGGTTGTCTTCCTGCACTGTAGCATTTGAAACCGAGAATTTTACAATAGCTTTTCTTGAGAAAAGAGCAAAATACAAGTTCTTTACATTGATGATGTGTGCTTTTATTTCAATGCTTTTCACCGTAATTGCAATATCGCGCAATGTTGTGATGGAACTGCCTGTAATGCATAGACGAGCCCCACGTTGGCTGAAGAATATAGATAATAATTTATTATATATATAATTGGTTATTCTCATCGTTTGCAATTTATGGTTTTTGACAACTCGGTCTTTGAGGCCAGTGCAAGCAGTGGTGAGTTGAAATTGCTGTTTTCTCCCCTTGGATGTGTGAGATGAAATAGAGGTGTATTACTCCGGAAAATTTTCTCTTGGGCATTGTAAAATCTGATGTACCTGTCAAAATCATCATCGCCCCACCCATAATAATTCTCATTTTCATCTCCAAGAAGCCTAAAGGTCTCTCTGTTCATTAAGACAGCACCTCCAGTTAGTCGATGCGGTTGCAGCTTTGGCATGAGTTGGCTGTGATTTTTTAGCGTCATGAAATCATAGTCTCTCATGTAGATGTCGGCAATTACCCTTGAAGTGTCAAGGCACACCCCATTGTAGGGGAGTGCCATTGCAGCGTTACCCGTCGTTAGTTCTCTCATGCATTCTTCGACCGACTCGGGATAAGCGATCACATCGCAATCCCAAATTCCTACATAAGGCGTTGTAATGCAGGTGAGCATCTGGTTGAAGTGTAGCGTCTTGTGTAATATGCTATCGGTGTCTTCTACAAACTCATAATTTACTACATATTGCAACATGCGTTCGACGACGTGATGGTTCACTCTGTCGGCTTCTCTCACGTGTATTTCAATTCCATCAAAGGGCAGTAGCGATGCTACCACTGCTTTAAGATTGTAGAGACGCCTGATCGAGTCGCCCCGGTAAAGAATCAAAATTGAAAGTATGTCACTCGAAGTTTCCATGAAAGATACGGTCAGTTCTCATTAATGATTCAATTAGCATTATACCTGCCACGCCATCCCACATGCCAAGGTGATTTTTTAAATATTTTATATCGCCAAGATGATGTATTTCAAGTGAGTTGCTTATATAATTTTCGATCTCATGCGAAAAATTGCTCATCGAGTCTTTAAACTCCGGGAAGTGTCGTGACAGGTAATAGATGCCACAAGCACCTTCACCCAAATATACATTGCCATTCACGCAATCGAGGAGTGACTGCTGTGAGATGGAATGTTGTAAAATTGCAATGTGGTTTGAGATTTTTTTGTTGCCCTCAAGTAACTTGTTTAGTTGGGAAAGAGCATGCCAATACATCAATCGATTACCTGGAGAGAAAGGATAGACCTCAAGCAATACTGGCAACATAGGCTTGATTTTTTTTATCCACATGGTCTTGTTTCCTGTACACGACAGCACCATCGAGAGGGCGAATACAAAAACAGAAGTGGAATGTCGCAGAGAAAATCGGTAATCGTGGTGCGTGGTTCCTATATAGTAATCGATGATGTGCTCCGTCGATGCTGCAATATGGAACTCAAAAATCTCTCGTATTGTTCCAGACAGGTGCTTGTCGTTTCTTAATCGATGGCACAAGTAAAAAACTGCACCGTACGATGAGTCGATGTCCACATTGCTGTCACATGCAACCTTTTGGCACACCTTAGAATCAATCTCACTTAGTAGCCCACGCAGTTGCTTTTTTTGTAATTTTTGAAACAGATAGTTGAGTGCAATCCCCACCCCTGTGATGCCGCTTTCGAGTGTAATGTCGGTGCTGATGCTTTTCATGTCGAGAATGCTCTTGCCGAAAAAGTCGTCACACGACAGTTGCCTGCTTAGCAAGAGAACTATGCCCAACCCCGTATTGCCGTAAAACAAACCAGGCGGTAACCTGTATTCTTGGTAGATGTCGAGTAAAATGGATTGATTATCAATAATCTTCATTACTTTACGTTGAAAATGTTTTATGAAGACGGTCGTGTAGCAAGAAATGTGCCCTTGGACTATGGCGCGAGCCTAAGTGACGCAAGGGCATTTCTTGTGCGGAGCCAAGTCCTGCATTTGTTTTTATCGGCTCTCGGTGCGGCGGGTGTACTCGTCGGAGCTGTCGTCGCGCTCAAAACTTGTTCTCACCGTGTTGAAGGTGTAGGTGATCGACAGGCTCACGCACCGCCCGTCGTAGTCAAATCGTGAGTAACGCGTCACATTGTTGGAGTAGGTGCGTGAACTCGACGGGCTCACCGACTTGTTCAGCAGGTCGTAGCCTGCCAGTGTGACTTGCAACTTATCTTTAAAGTAGCTTGCCGAAATGCCCACGTTTGCCCCTAAGGTGTGCCCCATGCGTTGGTTGCCAAACCTGCGGGGCGACTGGTACCAGCTATTGGTGAACAGGTCGTATTTGCCTGCAATGGTGTATCTTGCATTGAGCATCAACAGCCAGTTCAGCTGGTGCTGTGTGTCGATCCCGCCCAGAAATGGATATCTGTTTCGCGACCACGTGAGGATCGATGTGGCAAACACGTTATACTTGCGTTGCCACATGCCGTAGGTCAAGTTATAGGCCACTTCATTGTATTTCCCGCCATTGCAAGGCTGTGTGAGTATGGCATTCTTCACCTTGTCGTAGGGGGTGTAGCTGTCGACCGTCTGGTTGTTGCGCCAGGTGTACTCAAGCGATGTGGTGAAGTTTTTCAACTGGCCAAATGAGAGCGAGAGGTTGTTGCTCTTGGTGTGATGCAAATTCAGGTTGCCCACATAGTAATTCAGCGAGTCGATAAACTCCACATTGGGGTTAAGCTGATAGTAGGGCGGGGCGTAGCCCGAGCGCTTATAGCTCAGCGTGAGGCTCTTGCCCTTTATGTTCCACTTGATGGCCGCCGAGGGCAGAACCATGTCATATCGCTTGCTGAATGGCTCGGCATCGTTTTCCTCGCACTTCAGGTAATAGTGGGAGTAGGCAAGTCCGCCGCTCAGGTTCACACTCTTGATGTCGTGTGAATAGTTCACATAGCTCGACAGCACATCATTGGTCACGTCGGCAAGTCGGCCCACATTGTTGGTGATGTAGTTGTTGGAATTGGAAGAGAAGGTGCCTGTATACCCGGCCGAGAGCGCCCCCTTGCCCAGTTGCTGTTGCAGTTCGGCGTAGGTCACCCATGCCTTGTAATGTACAGGATTGGAAATAATTGCTGGAGTGGCAGTGCCATTGGCCGAGAGGGTGTTGTCGAGATTGCGATGTATGTCGTTGTAGGCTACACGCATCGAGAGTGTCGTTTTCTCGGCATCGAGGTAATAGCCCATGCCCACGTTGTGGGCGCGGTTGCGTGAGCGCTCCTTGCTCATGTAGGATTGAAGCATGTAGCTGGGCAAGAGGGTCTCGATCGCAGTGTGCGTGCGCGTGTTGCCATGCTCGAAGCTGCCCGAGTACTGTGCCTGCAACCTCGACTTGGAGTTGATGTCGTAGCTCATGCCTGCAAAGACTTGCACATCGTTGCTGCGATATCGGGCGTCGTTGGTTGTGTTGTACTCCTCGGCGTGTTGCTTCGTCTCGAGGTTGTCGACGATAGTGCTCGAGGTGCTCGACGGGCGGCTGCCGCCATGGGAATACTCGGCCGAAAGTTCGCCCGACACTTTGTTGAACTTGAAGTTGGCATTCAGTGCAGTTGCTATGCCCGCATTGTGGCTGCGTTGTGTGTATCTCACATTGGGCGACAACGACACATAGTCGTGCAAGTGTTTTTTCATTTTTATCTTTATCACACTCGTGGTTCCCGGTGGGTACTCGCCTCCAGGTTCTCTTATGATTTCGATCGACGAGATGTCTTTCGACAAAATGCTGTTGAGCTCCTTCTGCGACGACAGCCTGCGGTTGTCGACATAGATGAGCGGCACTCCGCGGCCGGGTACCGTGATTGCGCCATTTATTCTCATCAGCCCCGGCGTCCATTCCAGTGTTTCCATTCCCGAGTGAAAAGTGCCCAGATATCCCTCGGCCACATTGAGATACTTGGTGCTCGTCCCTTCGGTTTTCATCGTGGTCGTTGCTCTCACCACCACTTCTTTCAGCTGCACAGTGGTGTCGCGTTGCATATACACGATGAGCAGGGTGTCGTTATGATTATAATCGAGATATACGTCTTTGTAGTTCTGGGCTTCCAGCCTCAAGCGATTGAAGGCAACATTGGGCAGTGTGAATTTCATAGTCCTGAACGACTCGCTTGCCACCGCCACAGTGTCTTGAAACAGTGTCACCTTGCTGGGCACGCTGTTCACTCCGCTGGTTCTCAACTCCACGCTCACTTGTTGGGCCTGCACGTGTTGCACGACCAGTATCAGGCACGCAGCCAGGCACGCTATCAGTCTATTGGTTGTCATATAATTTCGTAATTATGTCGTTGATTTTGTATTTCTCGGCAGGGCAAGGTCTTTCCTTGCCCTTGGATTTTGCTCTTTCGTTGGGACAACCTCCGCCACATATTGGCAAAATGTTGCAGTGACTGCACACGCGATCGTCAAAAGATAACCGCCAAAGAGCTCGCTCAGTTCATCATCGGCAGAAGATTGGCTTCGTCGGTCATTCCCGATCGCAAGAGCTCAATCTCTGTTTTTTTTGATTTCTTTTTCTTTTTTGTCCAAAAGATTCAAATTAATGATTAATTCTCAATCGCAAATATATATGATGTATGTTTTGTATCCCAATCTATTTTTGTAATTATTTTTGCAATTAACATTATTTAATACACCAAACGAAAAGGGCGAAGACCATATTGTTTAAGACAACAATCGCGACCCAGGGTGTTGAGTCGCGATTGGATATTTGGTGTTTGGCTTGTGTGTAACTGTTAAGCAAACTGCTTGGCCACGTTCATCACCACCTCACTCAGGGTGGGGTGGCCGTGGATGCAGCAAGCCAGCTGGTCGACGGTGGCCTTGGCGTTCATGGCCATCACCACCTCTTGAATGAGGTCGGCAGCATGGGCACCGCACACGTGGCAGCCCACGATGAGGCGCGTGCGTGTGTCGACGATCATCTTGATCAGTCCGTCGGGCTCGCCCATGGCCAGCGCTTTGCCGTTGGCACGGAAGAGACCTTTCTTCACCACCACGTCGAGGCCTTGCTGCTTGCATTGCTCCTCGGTGAGGCCCACCATCGACAGCTCGGGCACGGTGAAGACGGCGCTGGGCACGATGTCGAGGCGATACTTGGGCGCATCGCCCATGATGCTGGTCAGGGCTATCTCGCCTTGTGCCGTGGCAGCGTGAGCCAGCATGCACAGGCCGTTTACGTCGCCTATGGCGTAGAGTCCTGGCACGCAGGTTTCCATCTCGGCGTTCACCTCGATGCCGCGTCGGCCCACGGTGGCGCCGGTGAGCTCAATGCCGGCAGGCAGCACGGGCTGGCGCCCTACTGCCATGAGCACCTTCTCGCACTCTACAGCGAGGGTCTTGCCCTTGGCCTCGTAGGTCACGATGTAGCCCCTGTCGCAGGCCGCAATGGCCTTGACGCCTGCACCAGTCACGATATTGATGCCGCGCTTTGAGAGCAGGCTTCTGAGTCGCTTGGCCACGTCTTTGTCGAAGGGGGGAAGTATCTCTTTGCAGTATTCCACCACAGTGACATCGACATCAAAGCTGCTGAAGATGCCGGCAAACTCCATGCCGATGACACCGCCGCCCACGATGCACAGGCTCTTGGGCAGCGACTGCATGGAGAGCACGTCGTCGCTCGTCATGGCCAGCTCGGCTCCTGGTATGGGCAATCCCTTGGGGGCCGACCCGGTGGCAATGATGATGTTGCCGGCGCTGTAGTGCTCGTCGCCCACAGCCACTGTGTGAGCGTCGACAAAGCGGGCTTCGCCCTTGACCAGAGTGATGAGCGGATTGTTGAGCAGCATGGCCACGCCCTCGCGCAGCTGGGCCACGACTTGTTGCTTGCGGTCGTAGGCAGCCTTGTAGTCGACGGTGAGCCCTCCGGTGGCGATGCCATACTTGTCGGCCTCCTTGAGCAGGTCGATGACCTCGGCGTTGCGGCACAGGGCCTTGGTGGGGATGCAACCGCGGTTGAGGCACGTGCCTCCCAGGTCGGCTCGCTCGATGATGGCAACCTTGAGCTGGCAACGGGCGGCCGTTGCGGCGGTCTCATAGCCGCCGGGGCCAGCCCCTATGATGAGGAGATCGTAGGTGTTGCTCATTGCTCGGTGAGTTCTTTATAGGTGACTACGGGGTGCAGGGCGGCCTGGGTGTCGTCGAGGCGACGCACCGGAGTAGTGTGGGGCGCACCCTTCACGAGGTCGGGATTTTCACGTGCCTCCTGGGCAATCTTGTGCATGACGGCGATGAAGCCGTCGAGTGTCTCCTTGCTCTCGTTTTCGCAAGGCTCTATCATGAGTGCCTCGTGGAAGAGAAGCGGGAAGTAGATAGTGGGGGCGTGATAGCCGTAGTCGAGCAGGCGCTTGGCCACGTCCATGGTGGTCACGCCGGTGCTCTTGTCCTTCAGACCGTTGAAGACAAACTCGTGCTTGCACACTGTGGGAATGGGCAGCTCATAGTCGTTTTTGAGCGACTCCTTGATGTAATTGGCATTGAGCGTGGCCAACGGTCCCACCATCTTGAGGTGCTCGTGACCCAGGGTGAGAATGTAGGTGTAGGCTCGCATCTGCACGGCAAAGTTGCCCAGGAAGCCCGAAATCGAGCCTAGGGCATCGTCGCCGAAGTCGATGGTGAACTCGGGCGTTGCTGCCTCGTCGTCGTTGTCGGCAGCAACCTCGTGGCGCACTACGCGCGGGTTGGGCAGAAACTTCTCGAGGCCGGCGCGCACGCCCACTGGGCCGCTGCCCGGGCCGCCGCCGCCGTGCGGGGTCGAGAAGGTCTTGTGCAGGTTGATGTGCATCACGTCGAAGCCCAAGTCGCCAGGGCGGCACTTGCCCAGCATGGGGTTGAGGTTGGCTCCGTCATAGTACATGAGTCCGCCGCAAGCATGCACGAGCTTGGCAATCTCGGCAATGTTGTGCTCAAAGAGGCCCAGCGTGTTGGGGTTGGTCATCATCATGCCAGCCACGGTGTCGTCGAGCAGGGGCTTGAGCGCATCGACATCGACGGTGCCGTCGGGACGGCTCTTCACCTCAACCACATCGAGGCCGCACACGGCCGAGCTGGCGGGATTGGTGCCGTGGGCGCTGTCGGGGATGATGATCTTGGTGCGCTTGTCGTCGCCGCGGCTCATGTGGTAGCTGCGTATGATCATGAGGCCAGTGAGCTCGCCGTGGGCGCCGGCAAAGGGGTTGAGCGTGAACTCGCTCATGCCGGCAATCTCGGCCAGGCTGCACTGCAGGTTGTAGTACACCTCGAGGGCGCCTTGCACGCTCTCGACGGCCTGCAACGGGTGCAAGCTGGCAAAGTCGCGGCGGGCGGCCATCTCGTCGTTTATCTTGGGATTGTACTTCATGGTGCACGACCCAAGCGGGTAGAAACCGGTATCCACACCAAAGTTGTTGTTGCTCATGTTGGTGTAGTGGCGCACCACGGTGAGTTCGTCGCACTCGGGCAGGGCGGGGTCGCTATTGCGCAGCAGCTCGGCTGGCAGTCCCTCGCTCATACGGTACTCGCCGCTGAGCTCGTTTTTGGGCAGCGAGTAGCCCACGCGTCCAGGTTTCGAAAGCTCGAAAATCAGTTTTCCGTAATACACATTATTCATTTTCAATCTCCTCCCTTTCGATTACATGGTTACACATTTCTACTACATTGTCGATGTCTTGCTTGGAGATGGTTTCGGTCACGCACAGCAGCAAGGTGTCGGGTGCGATCTTGAGGCCGAATTGCACGCCCTGGGTCTCGCGCAGCTGGCGTTGAAGAGCATCGATGTCGCCGTCAACCCTTACGGCAAACTCGTTGAGGAAGGGCTTGCCTGGGTAGCGCATGGTGAAGTGCGGGTTGTCGGTCAAGCGGTCGGCCAGGTAGTGGGCGCCGCTGTAACTCAGCTGGTTCACCTCTTTGAGCCCCTGCTTGCCCATCAGGGCCAGGTAGACGGTGATGTAGAGGGCCATGAGACTCTCGTTGGAGCATATGTTGCTCGTGGCTTTCTCGCGGCGTATGTGCTGCTCGCGGGCCTGAAGGGTGAGCACAAAGGTGCGCTTGCCATCGAGGTCGTGGGTTTGGCCCACAATGCGGCCTGGCATTTTGCGTATGAGTTTCTTGCTGGTGCACATGTAGCCCACAAAGGGGCCGCCAAAGTTCATGGGGATGCCCAGCGACTGGCCGTCGCCCACTGCGATGTCGGCTCCCCACTCGCCAGGGGTCTTGAGCACGCCCAGTGCGCTTGCCACGCTGTTGATGATAAACAGGGTCTTGTGCTTGTGGCAGGTGTCGGCCCAGCCTGTGTAGTCCTCGACGATGCCGTAGAAGTTGGGGGCGCTCACGATCACGCCGGCCACATCGTCGGCGGCCACTTTGGCCTCAAAGTCGGCCTTGTCGGTCACGCCGTCGCGCTCGTCGATGGTCACCACCTGCACGCCGTGATACTTGGCATAGGTCTCTACCACGCGGGTCACAACAGGGTTGACCGTGGCCGAGATGAGCACCTTGTTGCGCTTGCGGCTTGCGGCGCAGGCCATCATCATGGCCTCGGCAGTGGCGGTGCAACCGTCATACATCGAGGCGTTGCTCACTTCCATGCCTGTGAGCTCGGCCATCATGCTCTGGTACTCAAAGATGTATTGCAGGGTGCCTTGCGAAATTTCGGCCTGATAGGGGGTGTAGGAGGTGAGAAACTCGCTTCGCTCGACTATGCTTTTCACCACAGCTGGGCTGTAGTGGTCATAGCATCCAGCGCCAATCATGCACTTGAGCGGCTGGTTTTTGGCGCCCAGCTCGTCGAAGAACTTGCGCACCTCGATTTCGCTCATCGCGTCGGGGAGGGCATATTCTCGCTTGAACTGCAGCTCCTGGGGTATGTCGCTGTACAAGTCGTCGAGACTCGACATCCCGCAGGTGTTGAGCATCGCTTTGATGTCGCCCTCGGTGTGTGGAAAATATTTGAACATTGTTTCTCTTTATTAAATTTTGAGTGCAGGGCTCCAGTTCGGGCCACGGCGCCCATGGCGACGCTGCCTGCTCGGGGGCCCTGCAATCGTTGTGCTCTGTTGTTAAGAAGGTTAATGTCTTGTTGATGTTACTCGCCTATGAATTTCTTGTAGGCAGCTGCGTCCATGAGGCTGTCGAGCTCGCTCTTGTCGCTTAGCTTCACCTTCATGATCCAGTTCTCAAAGGCGTCTTTGTTGATGAGGCCGGGCTCGTCCTCGAGAGCATCGTTCACCTCGGCCACGGTGCCGCTCACGGGGCTGTTGAGGTCGCTGGCAGCCTTCACACTCTCGACTGCGCCAAACTCCTCGCCTTGTGCCACCTCGTCGTCGACTTCGGGCATGTCGACATACACCACATTGCCCAGCTCTTTCTGAGCGTAATCGGTGATGCCCACATAGCCGTAGTCGCCGTCGACCTTCACATACTCGTGACTCTCGCTGTAGTATAAACCGTCAATTACCTTACTCATTGTTGTGTTATGTTTATTTTATGTTGTTAATTAATATGGTTGTTTTGCTATTTTTGCTGGTTGTGCCACCTGTGCTATTTCTTGTAGTTGGCTTGATAGAAGCGCTTTTTTACAACGGTGGCGGGAAATACCTTCTTGCGTATCTTCACCTTCAGCTCGTTGCCCAGTGTGCCGGCGCTGCGGTCGACCAGGGCAAAGGCCAAACTCTTGTCGAGAGAGATGCTGTGGTAGCCTGTGGTGATGTAGCCCACCACCTTGTCGTCGGCATCGAGCACGTCGTAGCCGTGGCGCGGAATGGCGCGGTCGTGCAGCTCGAGGCCCACCAGCTTCTTGGGGCTGCCCTCGGCCTTCTGACGGGCACAGGCGTCGCGCCCGATAAAGCCGCCTTGCTTGTCGAGCTTGACAAACATGCCCAGTGTGGCTGTGATGGGAGAGATGTCCTTGCTCAGCTCGTCGCCGTAGAGCGGCAGGCCAGCCTCAAAGCGCAGCGTGTCGCGGCATCCCAGGCCGCAGGGTTGCACGCCGGCAGCCATGAGCTTGTCCCACATCTCAACAATGGTATTGTGGCTGGCATAGATTTCAAAGCCGTCCTCGCCTGTGTAGCCCGTGCGGCTCACGATGATGGTCTCGCCGTTGCACTCCAGTTCCTTGTGGGTGTAGAATGTGAGGTCGCTGCCATCGATGCCGAGCACGCTCTTGAGCTTTTCCTCGGCCTCGGGGCCTTGCAGAGCCAGCTGGCCGTAGAAGTCGCTCTGGTGTGCGATGCTCACGTTGTAGTCCTGCTTTTGCTCGTCGAGCCAAGCCACATCCTTGTCGATGTTGGCAGCGTTATAGACCAGGAAGAAGTCGTTGTCGCCCATTTTGTAGACCAGCAGGTCGTCGACAGTGCCGCCGTCGGGATACAGCATCATGCCGTAATACACCTTGCCCTTGGGGGCGTTCCACACATCGTTGGTGAACACGTGGTTCACATATTTCTCGGCATCGGGGCCAGTGATTCTCGACTCGCCCATGTGTGAGACGTCAAACACGCCCACATGCTTGCGCACGGCGTTATGTTCCTCAATGATACCAGCATACTGGATGGGCATGTCGAAGCCTCCGAAAGGGCTCATGAGTGCTCCCAGTGCTACGTGCTTGTCATAAAGACATGTTTTTTTGTTTTCTGCCATAGTTGTTTTATGTGAAATAAAAGGTTGTTGGTATTGCAGTTATATTTTTCTTCAAAGATAGATAAAATTATTTACACTTCGGCATTGTGCCGCACAATTTTTTAAAGTGTCTCGTTGTATCACTCTTGGCGTTGCAGGGTTTTGTACTGCTCGGCGTGATAGGACGAGCGCACAAAGGGGCCGCTCACCACTTGCTCAAAGCCCTTGTCCTCGCCCAGTTGCTTGTATTGGGCAAACTTCGATGGCTTGATGTAGGCTTTCACAGCAATGTGCCGCAATGTGGGTTGCAGGTATTGCCCTATAGTGAGTATCTTGCAACCTGCGGCGAGCAGGTCGTCCATGGTTTGCTCCACCTCCTGCTCGGTCTCGCCCAGGCCCAGCATGAGGCCCGACTTGGCTGTGAAACCGCGCTCGGCGATGTGGCGCAGCACGTCGAGGCTTTGGTCATATTGGGCCACGCTGCGCACTGCCGGGGTGAGCCGCCTCACGGTCTCGATATTGTGCCCCACGATATAGGGCTGTTCGGCCAGCACCATGTCGACCAGGTCGAGGCGCCCTTGGAAGTCGGGGATGAGCACCTCGACAGTGGTGTGCGGGTTCAGTTCTTTGATGGCTTTCACTGTCAGGCTCCAATGTCGGGCACCCAGGTCGGGCAAATCGTCGCGGTCGACCGAGGTGATGACGGCGTGCTTGAGCTGCAACTGTGCCACAGCCTTGGCCACGTTGAGGGGCTCGTAAGGGTCGAGCGGTTGCGGCCGCCCCGAGGGTGTGTTGCAGAAGCGGCAGTTGCGCGTGCACACATTGCCGCCTATCATGAGGGTGGCTGTGCCTGCTTTCCAACACTCGGCCTTGTTGGGGCACAGGCCGCTGGTGCATATCGTGTTGAGGTGGTTGCCAGCCACAGCATCGCTTGTGTGTCGTGTGGTCGTGGTCGAGGTAAGGTCAATTTTCAGCCACTCGGGCTTGGGCAAGTGGGGCGGCCTGCCAAAGAGCAGCCGCAAGAACTGCATGACGGTGAGGTTGCGTATCACCTTGCCCGTGTCGACGCCGTCGAGTGCCTGGGTCACAGCCTCGCGGTCGTAGGCTACACCTTGCAGCCGCGCCAGCAGGTCACGGTCAAGGTCGCCGAGCAAGAAGTAGTCGCCCACAAGGTTGATATATTGTATCTTTCCAGCTTTTACCTGAACTCTTGCTTCAATCTCGCCCACATCTTTCAAGATGAGACTGCGCTTCACGGTGTAGCTGGGCGAGTTGTCATAGACAAATTCGTGCGAGGCCAGTGGTTTCTCAAGCTGGGCAACGCCTTGCATGTGGACCTGGTTGAGGGTGATCTGGCTGTCTCCGCACACGAGCTGCCGCAACTGCTCTACAAACTGTGGCAGTGTCAGCCTGGTGTAGTCGCCCAGGTTGGCTACGCGCTGGCGATTGGATTTCACGCCTTTGCTCTCAAGCTTTTTCGACGGCTTCAGGCAGCTGGCCAGCTGGTCGAGGTCGGTGGAGTAGAGCAGGGTGTTGTGCAGCACGCTGCGATTGCCGTAGCGGTAAAAGGCTGCGCCTGCCACTTTCTTGCCTTCCACAAGGATGTCGTTGCGCCCCGATGAGCTCACTGCGACGCCCAGCCGGTTGATGGCTTTGACCACGAGGTCGATATAGTCGTTGAACAGGGCATTCACGTTGCCCTCCTTGGTGATGTAGCTGAATTGCAGGCAGCCCCGGTCGGCATAGACGGTGCCGCCTCCGCTCTTGCGGCGGTAGATGTGCACGCCGTGCTCGCGGCAGTACTGCTCGTTTACTTCGTTCTCGAGCAGCTGGTTGCGGCCCAGCATGGCAGTGGGCTCAACTTGCCAGATGAAGAAATAGTCGTCGTCGGTGAAATGCTTGGCCACATATTCCTCTACAGCGAAATAGAATGGCAACTGGCGGCTTTCTCCTTGGCGTGGAGCTGGAAGGTTGATATATTTCATTTCAGTTTCAGAAAAAGTTGTTTTAAGATCATTATGGGCAAAGTTAAGCATTTGCGCCGAAATCCGCAATTTTATGTTGCACTATAATCGTGCCGCCCCCAGTCGGGCTATTGTAGCCATTTTATCTTGTTTATCACATAGAACTTGACCACGTGGGCAAAGGCTACGGCTCCAATCAGGGTTGCCAACAGCGTAAGGATATAAAGAAGGTTGGGGTTGGCAATCAACTTTTCTAAATGCATGAGACCCGTAACGCGGAACAGCATCATGTGGCACAGGTAGACCTCCATGCTTATTTTTCCAAGATACCTGGTTGCCCTGTTGTTCAGCACCACGTCGTTGCTCCCTAAACCATAGATGAGCCACGTTGCAAAAATGATGGTGCATGACGCCAATTCAACAAGGCGGTCGAGGCACATGAATGTTGCCACCGTGATTGCACACGCGCCAGCGAGTGCCAGCAGCTTGTGGGCGCTCACCCATGCGGCTAACTGACGACGGTATAGATAGACAATGCCCCCAACTACAAAATAGGGTGCACAGTACAGTATGTTATCTCGTTCAAAATCGGTTGGTTGCTGGAAGTATTGTTTTGAGCCGAAATAATAGATCCCTATCAGTGCAAGCAACACCGATACCGCAAGTGTGCCCCATGCCCGGCGCCGATTGTCAATGAGAAAAACGAAAAACGGATAAAGCATGTAGAACACGAAAATCACACCTAAAAACCACCCCACTCCGATAACTCCGATTTTGACGTTCGGGTAAAGGCCAAAGCACAACGTGAGGTCGGCAAAGCCTTCAAGCAGGGCGCCTAAATTGTGTGTCCACGTCATGTCGATAATAACCATGATGGCAAAGAAAGGCAAAACACGCTTGTATCGCTTTAGGTAGAAGGCGTGAGGCGTAATATGACAGGCTTTAATCCTGTCGTAATATCCACAACTCAAGCCAAATGCGCTTATCATCATAAAGAGAAACACGAAGTTGGTGAAGAATGGAATGACAGTTGTTGTCAAGTAGTTCTCGCTGGGCTTAATAGCAATGTCAGATAAAACATGCATCATCACAATGCCAATTATCGCGTAGGCGCGCATGCCGTCTAAGGCCCCGTAATGTTCTCGGCCATTGTTGTTGCTGCTGCAGCTCGGCATCGATGATGGAGCGATAGTGAGCATAGTTTTCATTGTGTTCAGTTGTAGATGAGTGTAAATTGTAGTTTGTTACGTGGCGATGGTGTGCTGCCGGCATGTCACAGCCCGTTGCAGCCGTCGCTGTCGAGAGAGTAGGCGGCAAAGTTAAGCAATAGTGCCGACCCGCACAATTTTTTCGGCCCGCATATTGTTGTATGACGGCCTGAGCGGGCATCGACAGTTGCACATGTGAGGCATAATACTTATTTTTGCAAAGATAACCTATCGTAATACTTTAAGGCAAATGAAAATCGAAGACGGATACATGCCCTTTATGGGCTACAAGACTTACTATCGCATTGCCGGCGAGCAGTGCGACGGCAAGGCTCCCTTGCTGCTGTTGCATGGCGGGCCAGGCAGCACACACAACTATTTTGAAGTGCTCGACCGCATGTCCCTCACTGGCCGGCAGGTGATTTCCTACGACCAGCTGGGTTGTGGCAACTCCTATGTCGACGGTCACCCCGAGCTGTGGACTGCCCAGACCTGGGTTGATGAGCTCAAGGCCCTGCGCGACTATCTGCACATCGACGAGGTGCACCTCTTGGGCCAGTCGTGGGGCGTGATGCTGGCCATTCAATACCTCATCGAGGAAAAACCGGCAGGCGTGAAGTCGGCCATACTGTCGAGCGGTCTCCCGGCAAGCTGGCTTTGGGGCAAGGAGCAGCACCGCCTCATCAAGTTTATGAGTCGCGAGGATCAGGAAGCCATAGCCCGGGCCGAGGCTGCCAACGACTATTCCAGCCAGGACTATCTAAAGGCCAACGATCACTTTATGGCCCTGCACTGCGCTGGTCCTGTCACCCCCGACAGCCCCGAGTGCCTGCGCCGCCCCAAGAAGGCAGGCGAGGAATCCTACATCACAGCTTGGGGCCCCAACGAGTACACCCCACTGGGAACGCTCAAGGACTTTGACTATATCGACCGCCTGGGCGAGATTTCAACACCATGCCTCATCATGAGCGGCACCAACGACATGTGCACACCGCTCATTGCCAAGCTCATGTATGACGCCATTCCCCACACGCAGTGGGAGCTCTTCGACGGCGCCCGTCACATGTGCTTTGTGGAGCAAACCGACCGCTATTGCGACGTGCTCTCCCAGTGGCTCAACCGCGTCGACTGAGCGACCTTCGCTCACATGTGTTGAGCTTTTGCCTATCGCGTGACAACGAGTCTCACGCTGTCGGCATGCGTACGTTCTTTCAACCACGACTGCATGCGGGCACGCTCGTTGGCACCCAAGGTTCGCTTGCAGCCCACTACAGCCAGTACATATTGCGATGTCCTGGTCGAGTCGTTTTTCCATTCAGAGGCTCGTGTCAGGCTTATGCCCATTACATCGGGCCACACTGTGCTGGCTTCTTTTCCAATTTCGGCACTCATCAACGTATAGCGCTCATATCCCTCAAGACGAGTTTCAAGCGCTTGTATGCGCGCACTCTGTTCCATGATTTTCTGTTTGCTGGCCTCGGTGTTGCTGTTTGCCGAATTCAAGGTCTGGGCAATAAGCACACTGTCAGACTGTGAGCCTTGGATGATATTTAGACGATAGCCGCCCAGCTGGTATTCTCCCATCATGGAGCGCATGTGGTCGATCTGGTTGTTGCTTATGGTTTTGCCCACCAAAACAAGATTTAGTGTTTTGTCATCGGTCGACTGTGAAACGACTTGTGTGCCAGGAAATGTGCATTCTTTTTTCACAAACTTGCGAACATTGTTGTCGGCTACACTCTTGCCTATAATTTTCATTGTCATGTAGCTGGCGGGCAGCATGGTTAGCACGACAACGGCAAGAATGTACCGGTTTACGACCTTGACTCGGCTGGCATTTACTATTTGCTTGCGATGGAAATGCATCATGCGCACCCCTAAAAAGGTGGACAGGCTGATAAATACAGTGTTGATGAAAAACAAGTAAAAGGCTCCGAAGAAGAATTGAGCCTTGCCCATGGCCAGTCCGTACCCCGCTGTGCAAAGTGGAGGCATGAGCGCGGTGGCAATGGCTACGCCAGGGATGACATTACCCTTGCCCTTGGTCGAGATGGCCAGAATACCTGCTGCTCCGCCGCACAAGGCGATCAATACATCGTAGAGCGTGGGCGATGTGCGGGCCAGCAATTCTGATTGGGCCTCGTTGAGTGGTGTAAGCAAAAAGTAGATGGTGGCAGTGAGCACGCTGATGCCAGTTGCTACAAGATAGTTCTTGGCTGAGCGCTTGAGTAGCTCCAGATCGCTTATGCCCACAGCAAGTCCCATGCCGATGATAGGACCCATGAGTGGCGATATGAGCATGGCGCCTATGATGACAGCTGTGGAGTTGACGTTGAGCCCTAAAGAGGCGATGAAGATAGCAAAGATGAGCACCCACAAGTTGGCTCCATGAAAGGAGATCCCGCTGTTTATTTGACTCACGGTAAGGGATTCGTCCTCCTTGTCGGGCATGACGTTGAAATAGTATTTCACAATTTGCCACAATGTGTGAGTTTGCTGTTTGTCCATGATTGACAGTCTGTATGTTAATAATAAATGAGTTGTTATCGTGAAAGTAGTCTATAGCCGACCTACATCACAGCTTGGGGGCCCAACGAGTACACCCCCCTGGGAACGCTCAAGGACTTTGACTATATCGACCGCCTGGGCGAGATTTCAACACCGTGCCTCATCATGAGCGGCACCAACGACATGTGCACACCGCTCATTGCCAAGCTCATGTACGACGCCATTCCCCACACGCAGTGGGAGCTCTTCGACGGCGCCCGTCACATGTGCTTTGTGGAGCAAACCGACCGCTATTGCGACGTGCTCTCCCAGTGGCTCAACCGCGTCGACTGAGCACGGTCACTCTTGGGGCGTGCTTGCGGGAGGCTCGGGCTCTATCTTTTCAATCTTAAACACGTTGATCACGTCGACATCGGGGCAGCACACGCATATGCTGCTTGGGTCTTTGCCTGGCAGCTGGCCGCCGTATCTCAAGATGTCGATGTAAGGGAACATTACATGCTGGGCCATAGGGCACAGCGAGCCACGCTGGGTGTCCCAGTCCCAAGTGTCGCCCTTGCGGTGGCCGTGATGGCACCCCATGGGGCCCTTGCGGTCGACGACCGTGATTTTTATCTTAGCTCTTTTCATATTGCAGTTGCAAACTTACGATTTTTTCTTGATACGTCCAGTTCTGTTGAGCAGGATTTGATGTGACAATACACTCACATAACGAAGACACCGCAACCCTTAGCACTATGGTGCAGGATTGCGGTGTGGTTTCTATTTGTTATTTTTACTTGCCTTGGGCAGCAGCTTGCTTGGCAGCCTCGCTGTCAGGCATGAGCCAGCGGTCGAGCCACTTGAAGTACTCGCGCTGCCACACGATGCTGTTCTGCGGGCGTTGCACCCAGTGGCACTCGCTGGGGTAGAGCACCATGTGGGTGGGAATGCCGCGCAGGCGTGCTGCGTTGAAGGCTTGCATCGTCTGAGTGTAGCTTATGCGGAAGTCGTTCTCGCCAGTTGTCACCATGATGGGCTTGTCCCAGTTCTGAACAAAGTTCTTGGGGTCGGCCTCGCGGTAGGAGCGCATGGCAGTGGCGTTATCCTTGTCCCAAGGTGCACCGCCCAGGTCCCAGTTCACAAACCACATTTCCTCGGTCTCGAGATACTGGGCGCGCAGGTCGAAGATGCCAGCGTGCGAGAGGAAGCAGGCAAAGCGGTTGTTATGATGTCCGGCCAGCCAGTACACCGAGTAGCCGCCGTAGCTGGCGCCCACACATCCCATGTGGTCGCCGTCGATATAAGACTGCTTCTTCATGTAGTCGGCAGCTGCCATGTAGTCTTTCATGTTCTGGCCTGAGTAGTCGCCCGAAATTTCGGCGTTCCACTCTGTGCCCCAGCCAGGCATGCCGCGGCGGTTGGGCAGTATCACTACATAGCCGTGATTGGCCATGATGCGTATGTTCCAACGGTAGCTCCAGAATTGTGATACTGGCGATTGCGGACCACCCTCGCAGAAGAAGATTGACGGGTATTTCTTGTTGGGGTCGAAGTTGGGGGGCAGTACTACCCAGGTGAGCATCTGCTTGCCGTCGGTGGTGGGCACCCACTCCTGCCTGCAGCTTATGGGGTCGATGCTGGCCAGTAGCTCGTCGTTGACGGCCGTGAGCTTGGTCGCGGCTGTGGAGAGCTGTGCCGCGGGCTTGGTGCCAATTTTCACGCTGTAGATTTCGGCTGGGCTGCTATAGGATTGCACGGTAGTCACAATCAGGTTTTTGCCCACAGAAATCATGCCGCTGTAGTCTTGCCATCCACCGGCTATCTGCTCCACTTTCTTGTTGGCCACGTTGATGCGGAACATGGGTATCGTGCCATGATAGGGAGCTGTGAAGTAGATGTATTTCTCGTCGGGGCTCCACGCCACAGCATCAACGCTGTAGTCCCAGTCGGCAGTGAGGTCGACCTTGGTGCCGCCAGGCTTGTCCATGACGAAGATGCGGTTTTTGTCGGCCTCATAGCCGTCATGCTCCATCGATATCCAGGCAATCTTGCCGCTCCTTGACACCACAGGGTTGTTGTCGTAGCCCATCATGCCCTCGGTCAGGTTGGTAGTGTTGCCGCTGGCCAGGTCATAGAGGTAGAGGTCGCTGTTGGTCGAGAGGGCATAGTCCTTGCCCACCTTCTTGCGGCACACGTAGATGAAGCTCTTGCTGTCGGGCATCCACGCCAGTTGCTCAACACCGCCCCAGGGGCGCATGGGCGACTCAAACTTGGTGCCCTCGAGCACATTTTTGAGATTGGCCACCTGCATGCCGTCGAAGTCGCCCACCCAGGGCTGCGGAATCTCTTCGACCCACTCGTTCCAGTGCCTGTACATCAAGTCGTCGATGATGCGGGCGTCGCTCTTGGGCATGTCGGGGTAAACGTCGACTGCACGTGTGTCGTATTTCACTGTCGATATCACGATTATCTTTTTCTCATCGGGCGAGATAGAAAAGCCCTCAATGTCTTTTTTCATGCTCGATACACACTGGCGGCCAGTGCCGTCGGCGTTCATCACCCACACTTGGTTCACTGCCTTGTCGGCCTTGTCATCCTTGTAAACAAAGGCAATGCGCTTGCCGCCGTCGATCCACACAGCGTTGCTCTCGCTGTTGGGGGTGTTGGTGAGTTGTGTGGCATTCTTGCCGTCGATGTCCATCACCCACAGGTCGCGGTTGCTCTTGTTGGCAGCAATGTCGATGCGTGTCACCCCGTAGAGCACTCGCTTGCCGTCGGGTGAAACTTGTGGGTCGCTCACGCGGCCAAAACTGTTGAGAACTTCGGGAGTGAACTTTCCGCCAGGGGCCTTGGTCACGTTCTGTCCGGTGGCAGCAGGTGTGCCGGTCGCCATCATCGCCATAGCCGATGCCATAATTACTGGTTTGAAAATTTTCATAATATTATCTTGATTGAATTACGTAATTTTAATGTATGCAAAATTAATTTTTTAAGTGTTAGCTTGCAAATTTTTTGTGATGCAAAAAACACACGATGCTCAACATCGCCTTTCGTGTTGTGCCTGAATCTTGATTGTGGCTTCTTCGCTATTTAGCTATGCTATACTTATTATTTCTTAAAATTGAGGAATGAATTTGTGCAATTAGACCAAAATTGCGAAATTTGAAAAATAAAACAATATGTTTATCTTTTTAAATTTTCCAAGATGAGGAAGTTGATTGCATGTGGTCTTCTGCTTGGCTTGATTTTTGCGCCTGCTGGCGCACTGGCCGACAAGAAGACAAAGAAATATGAGAAGCAGGTGGTGACTATCGAGGAGGCTGCCCCTGTCGAGACACCCAAGCCGGTTACGATCGTCGATGCTGCCACGCAACTTTATGGCGAGTGGACGGTCGTGAAATTGCGCAAGCGCGATATCGCCACCCCCAACCGTGCCTACATTTACCTGGATTTCAATGGCAACAGGCTCTATGGCAACAATGGCTGCAACACAATCAACGGCGTGTTCACGCTGCAAGGCAGCAGCATGGGCTTCGACAAGCTCATCGCCAGCAACGAGAAATGCAGCAATGCCTCTACCGAGCGGGCAGTGATGCGTGCCCTCGACGAGGTCAGGTCCTACGACGTGACTTCGCTCTACAACATGTGGTATCTCAACTTGAAAAATGGAAAAGGACAAGTGATCATGACCTTGCGACGCCAGAACCTCGATTTCCTGAACGGCTCGTGGCGGGTTAAGGAAATGGGAGGAAGCAATGTGGCAAGCAAGGACTTGAAGCTTGTGATCGACGTTGAGATGCTCACTATCAATGCACTCACCAAGTGCAACATCATCAATGGCGTGATCACTGTCGACCCCTCGCAGGAGATGGACGTAGAATTTGAAGACTTGAAATCATCGCACAACCAGTGCGACGACATCGATACCGAGACTCAAATGCTCATTAATCTTGAGGAAACCGCCTCGTGCAAGAAAATCAACGACAATGAGGTGGCGCTGCTCAACCGCGACGGCACCATCGTGATGGTGCTCATCCACATCGACCTCAAGGCCGAGCGCCGCGCTCAGCGCGGTGGGCAATAGGCAAAGGTGGTTCGGTGCAAGCAGCTAAGTGCGGGAGCTTGCCGTCTCTTCTTGTGATTGTTTTGAATTTCCGTCATGCTGGCACCCGAAGCAAGGATACCGAAAGCGGCTGGACGATTGCCCAGCCGCTTTCGGTATTATGATGGCTATTTATATTATTATTTGTGCACGCGTTAATCTCGATTTTAGATAATTGCTGTCAAGCGTTGAGGCCGTCGTCGCCGCCGTCATACTCGTCGAGGTCGCCCAGTTCGTCTTCATTGAACGACTCGTCGCCGTAGAACTCCTCGCCCAGGTCCTCGATGGTGGCATCGGGAATCTTGGCAACTGGCTTTGCGGGCTCCTCATAGTCGGTGGTTTCTTTAGGAGCCTTGCCTTCCTTGCGTGTGCACAGTGGGTCGTGCAGGCTTTTGCCAGGTATGGTCTCTTTGAGCACCATGTAGAAGTATCGCTCAGTCATGTAGTCAAATACAAACTTGAGTTTTTGTCCCTCTTCGTCGAGGAGCTCGTCGAGTGGGGTGTCGTCCATTATCCACACGTCTTCGTCGCTGTCAGAGCCCATGTCCATCACAGTGACTTCTTTTTCTTTATGCCAATCGTCATCGCAAATGTAGAAGGAGTCCATCTGCTCCTTGCTGTAGCCGCTGGCATCGAGTATTGTGTTTCTTAATCTCATAAAGGTGTCTTCAGAGTCGATCTTGATCTCAAGTTTAAAATTCTCCGACTCTTCTGAACCAACAAGAAATTTATAAATCATAGTTTAGAGTGCAATTTTTCTGTATTGAATATTAACGGTGCGAAATTAATAAAAAAAACGTTGTCGGTAATGCTTAGTGAAGAAAAAATAAACGACAAGAAATATTTTTATTCTGTGCAACTTTTCGACCCTAAAAATGCTGATCTAATAATAGAATTAAAGCCGCCAAGGCAATGTCTTGACGGCTTCTATATGAGTGTAGTAGGTGTGGGCGATTGCTGCGATGGTTATTTTACCAGACCGTAGCTTCTAAACACCTTGTGTATCTTTTCGAGTGCGGTCTCAACCTGGGCTTTGGTGTGGGTGGCCATGAGGCTGAAGCGTATGAGTGTGTCGTTGGGAGCCACAGCCGGTGACACAACCGGGTTGACGAAGATGCCCTCGTTGAGCAGGTCGCGTGTGATGGCAAAGGTCTTGTTGTTGTCGCGAATGAAAAGCGGGATGATGGGTGTCTCGGTGTGACCAATTTCGCATCCCATCTCGCGGAAGCCTTCGAGCGCAAACTTGGTGATTTCCCACAAGTGCTCCTGGCGCTCGGGCTCGGCAATCATGATGTCGAGAGCCTTGCTCACTGCCGCTGTGCTGGCTGGCGTGATGCTGGCTGTGAAGATGTAGGAGCGGGAGTGATGGCGCAGGTAGTTGGTGATGATTTTGTCGGTAGCAACAAAACCGCCCAGCGAAGCAAACGACTTGCTGAATGTGCCCATGATGATATCGACCTCGTCTTTGAGCCCGAAGTGGTCGCACACGCCGCGGCCGCCCTCGCCAAAGACGCCTATGCCGTGAGCCTCGTCAACCATGATGCTTGCCTTGTACTTGTGGGCCAGGTCAACGATGTCGGGCAGCTTGCACACGTCACCTTCCATCGAGAATACTCCGTCGGTAACGATGAGTTTCACACGGTCGGGGTCGCATTTCTTGAGCTGCGTTTCAAGCGAAGCCATGTCGTTGTGCTTGTATTTCAGTGAGTTGGAGAATGAGAGACGACGCCCCTCGATGATTGAGGCATGATCTTGCTCATCCCACAGGATATAGTCGTCGCGGCCTGTTACCGTCGATACTACGCCCAAGTTTACTTCAAAGCCTGTAGAGTAGATCATGGCGTCTTCCTTACCCTCGTAGGCTGCCAGCTTCTGCTCAAGTTCCTTGTGAATGTCGAGCGTGCCGTTCAGAAACGGTGAGCCTGCACAACCTGTGCCATATTTCCTGATGGCTTCGATTGCAGCCTCGTGCACACGCTTGTCATTGACCAGACCCGAATAACAGTTGGAACCAAACATGAGCACCTTCTTGCCATTCATGATGACTTCGGTGTCCTGCTCGCTTGAAATAGCTCTGAAATAAGGATAAATACCCAAGGCTTTTGCCTTTTGGGGTTCATCATATTTTGCTAATTTAGCTTGTAATAGCTTCATAGTTGATGCTTGACTAATTTTAGTATTATATGCTCATCGACGATGGCACAACGTGCCGCTAAATCATCGAGGCTGCAAATTTACAAAATTAAATTTAAAAAAAAGTGAAAAAATTTTATTGATTGCCAGGTTTGCTGTCATTTTGGTTTCTTTTAAATCTACAAATGTGCAACTCACAAACAGAAAGTCTCAATAAATATTTTTTAACACTAAAATTTCACAACTTCGCGATTTTGTGCAATTTTCATTACACGACCACAAAGGTAGCTTAATTTTTTGGGAATTGTCACACATGGCCACTTACAATTTGACAATAATTGAGAAAAATGCCTTAACTTTGTAAAATCACACTTGAAACTTTTTTATCATGGCGTTAAAGTATTTGGCTATGT
The DNA here is from genome assembly GCF_009676955.1 of Sodaliphilus pleomorphus. Classification (GTDB taxonomy): domain Bacteria; phylum Bacteroidota; class Bacteroidia; order Bacteroidales; family Muribaculaceae; genus Sodaliphilus; species Sodaliphilus pleomorphus. The sequence continues at coordinate 3,211,270 of NZ_CP045696.1, forward strand.
TTGTCATGCTTGCCAGTGCAGCAATGGCAGCCGCTCACGACAACTGTAATCTGCCAAGCGGCAATGAGTGGCACGATATGCAGGTCAACAGCCTGAACAGGCTGCCCGATCATGCCTCGTTTTTTGCATTCAACAATTTTGCGATGGCGCTCGATGGCGATAAAGAGCGCAGTGCCGACTATCTCTCGCTGACGGGAATGTGGAAATTCAACTGGGTGGCCGATGCCGACCAGCGCCCGCTTGATTTTTACAAGGAGAATCTCGACGTCTCCTCGTGGGCGACAATGCCTGTGCCTGGCTTGTGGGAACTCAACGGCTATGGCGCTCCCTGCTATGTGAACATAGGGTATGCGTGGATGGGCCACTTCGACAACAATCCACCACAAGTGCCCGTCAAGGACAATCACGTGGGAAGCTATAGGCGCGTGATCGACATTCCTGCCTCGTGGAGCGGCAAGCAGGTGATCGCGCACTTCGGGTCGGTGACCAGCAATATATACCTTTATGTAAACGGCAAGTTTGCAGGCTACAGCGAGGACAGTAAGGTTGCTGCCGAGTTCGACATCACGCGCCTGCTCAAGCCAGGACGCAATTTGATTTCGTTTCAGGTCTTTCGCTGGTGCGACGGCAGTTATAGCGAGGACCAGGACTTTTGGCGCTTCAGTGGAGTTGCACGTGAGTGCTATCTCTTTGCACGCCAGCATGATGCGATTGCCGATGTGCGCATCAGCAGCACACTCGCCCACGATTACCGCGACGGCGTGCTCGATGTGGCGGTGACCATGCAGGGCACATGCAACCTCGAGGCCTGGTTGCTCGACTCTGCTGGCAATATCGTGGCCCAGAACACAAACAGTCATGTAAGCAATGGCCGGGCGAGTTTTAGAATGACAGTCGACAATCCTTGCAAGTGGAGCGCTGAGACGCCTTATCTCTACACCCTGGTGCTGGCTCCCACGGCGCCTGGCGGTGACCACAAGCCCTATTCCTATGTTTCGCAGCAGGTGGGCTTCCGCCGAGTGGAAATCAAGGACGGACAACTCATGGTAAACGGCAAGCGCATCATGATAAAAGGAGTAAACCGCCACGAGATGGACCCCGATGGCGGCTATGTCGTGAGTCCCGAGCGCATGGAGCAGGACATTGCCATCATGAAGCGGCTCAACATCAACGCCGTGCGCACGTGCCACTATCCCGACGACCCACGGTGGTATGACCTGTGCGACAAGTATGGCATCTATGTGTGTGCCGAGGCCAATCAGGAAAGCCACGGCCTGGGTTATGACGATGATTCCAAGGCTAAGACGCCCATGATGGCCAAGCCCATCATGGAACGCAACCAGCACAATGTGAAGGTGAATTTCAATCACCCCAGTGTCATCATGTGGAGCTTGGGCAATGAGACTGGCTGGAGCCAGAACTTCAATGCGGCCTACGACTGGATACGCTCGCAAGACGCCCAGCGCCCAATCCAGTATGAGCGTGCAGTGTATGAGCCCAGCGGTAAAACCGATATCGTGTGCCCCATGTACTGGTCACAGGCAGCCTGCGAGAGGTATGCTCGTTCGACTTCTGCCGAGAATAGCCGTCCGCTCATCCAGTGCGAGTACAGCCATGCCATGGGCAACTCGTGTGGCGGCTTCAAGGAGTACTGGGAGCTGGTGAGGAAATACCCTAAGTTTCAGGGTGGTTTCATTTGGGATTTCGTCGACCAGGCTATTCACTGGAAAGACAGTGCTGGCCGGAACATCCTGGCCTATGGCGGCGACTTCAACAGCTACGACCCGAGCGACAACAACTTCAATTGCAACGGCATTGTGAATCCCGACCGCGGCCTCAATCCCGAGGCGCACGAAGTGGGCTACTTCTATCAGAACATTTGGGTGAAGCCCATCGACCTGCAACATGGCATTGTCGAGGTGAAAAACGAGAATGCCTTCAGAAATTTAGACAACTACGAGCTCGTCTACAACTTTGTTTTCGACGGCGTGGCTTCGCCGGCTGCCCGTCTTGCCACGTTGCATGTCGCCCCGCAAGAGCAGACGCAAGTACAGCTGCCCGGCTATTCCATGCCCGACACCTCTGCTCACGAGGTGTTTCTCAATGTGGAATTCCAGCTCAAGACTGCCGAGCCGCTGCTGGCTGCAGGCCACGTGGCAGCGCACCAGCAATTCAAGGTGGGCGGCTGCTATGTTGCAGCTTCGCCGGCGCCTGCCAGCGGCAAGCTGCGGCTGAAACGCACTGCCGAGTCAATTGTAATAAAGGGCGAAAGCGTGGAGGTGACATTCGCCAAGAAAGCCAACTGGATGCTCACCAAGTACAACGACTATTTGGGCAACGGTGGCGTTTTGCGGCCAAACTTCTGGCGAGCTGTGACCGACAACGACATGGGCGCAGGCCTGCCTAAGCGTTGCGGTGTGTGGCGTGCACCCACGATGACGTTGAAACACATTGATGCCCGCCTCGACAGGGGAAAACGGGTTGCCACCGTTACGGCCTGCTACGACATGCCTCAAGTGAAGGCTGTGCTCACACTCACTTATGTCATTCACGGCAACGCTGTGCTCGACGTCACCCAGAGCCTTGAGGCCAGGGGCGACTCCACGCGTGTGCCCGAGATGCTGAACTATGGCATGATGATGCAGTTGCCGGCACAATACGACCAGGTGCGCTACTACGGTCGTGGTCCGGTCGAGAACTACGTCGACCGCTGTGAGTCGCAGCATGTGGGCTTGTATCACACCAGTGTCGATGCTATGTTTTATCCCTACATTCGTCCGCAGGAGACGGGCACCCACACTGGCATTAGATGCTTCAAGGTGCTCAGTCCTGGCGGCGGCCTTTACGTTATCCCCCGCGGCAGCTTGATGCAGGCCAGCGCGTTGCACTACGACCTCGATGAGCTCGACGAGGGGCTGGAGAAGCACCAGCGCCACCCCTCACAGCTGGCAAAGTCACAGTACACGGTCCTGCTCTTTGAGCTTGCACAGGCTGGCGTGGGTGGTATCGACAGCTGGAGCCAGAATGCCGAGGCGCTGCCGCAGTACCGTGTGGGTTATGGCTCCAAGGTGTTCAGGTTCTCTCTTAGGCCCTTGCACTGATACTTTAGTATGAAAAATGAGCTAACGTAGATTTGTATTCTGAATAATTTAATATTTCAAGAAATTATTCCTAATAATAATTTTATTTGTAGATTATGATGCTGTAATTTTGCAACCAAAATTACGATATGTCTAAAATCTACAATTATAATCACATTTTCGCGCTTGAAAGCGGCCAGTCGTTGCCTTCACTTGATATTGCCTACGATACTTGGGGCACTCTTGCCCCCGCTCGCGACAATGTGGTTTGGGTTTGCCACGCCCTCACGGCCAACAGCGATGTGGCCGATTGGTGGCCCGGCACAGTCGAGCCTAATCGATTTCTCGACCCGGAGAAGTACTATATCGTGTGTGCCAACATCCTGGGCAGCTGCTACGGCACGACTGGCCCGTCGAGCATCAATCCTGCCACAGGGCAGCCGTGGTGGGGGAGTTTTCCGCGGGTTACGATGCGCGACATGGTGAGGGCCCATCGGTTGCTGGCCAGGCACCTGGGCATCGACCACGTGCAGCTGCTTGTGGGTAGCAGCATAGGTGGCTTTCAGTGTTTGGAGTGGTGCATTTCTGAGCCACAATTTGCCCGCAATGCCGCTTTCATTGCTACGGCAGCACAGGCCTCGCCTTGGCAGGTGGCTTTCAACGAGACCCAGCGCATGGCTATCGACTGCGATTCCACCTTCGGCTCGCCGAGTGCCCAGGCTGGCATGACTGGCATGGCCGTGGCACGCGCCATTGCCCTGCTCAGCTATCGAGGCGGCAAGGCCTACAACAAGACCCAGGCCGATACAAGCCGTGCTGCCACTTGCTTCGACCACAGGGTGCAGTCCTATCAGCACCACCAGGGAGAAAAATTGTGCAGGCGCTTCAATGCTTATTCTTATTACCGGTTGCTTCAGGCCTTCGACTCTCACGATGTGGGCCGTGGTCGTGGTGGAGTGGCTCGTGCTTTGCAGTGCATCAAGGCCCGCACGCTTGTAGTGGCCATCACAAGCGACATTTTGTTTCCTGTCGAGGAGCACGAGGTGCTCACACGCAATATTCCCGATGTACACATGGAAGTAATCGATTCCGACTTTGGCCACGATGGCTTCTTGGTTGAGAACGAGCAGCTCAATGCCATCATTCAACGTTTTCTAAATAATAAACAACAATAACACAAATGACATGAACGACAAGCAGATATATATAGGTCTATTTGGATTTGGCACCGTGGGCAAGGGACTCTACGACGTGCTCAAGAAAATCGACCCCGACAATGTGCACCTCGTGAAGGTGTGTGTGCGCAATGTGGCTAAGCACCAGCAGCAAGCGCCCGAGCTCGAATTTACCAGCGAGGCCGACGACATCTTTGCCGACCCGCGCGTCAACTTCATTGTCGAGCTCATCGACGATGCTGATGCCGCCTATGCCATCGTCAAGCGTGCTCTCACGGCTGGTTATCCTGTGGTGAGCGGCAATAAGAAGATGCTTGCGGCCCATTTGCCCGAAATGATCGAGTTGCAGAAGCAGCACGACACGGCTTTGCTCTATGACGCTTCGGCTTGTGGCAGCATCCCCGTGATTAGAAACCTCGAGGAGTATTACGACAACGACCTGCTCATTTCGGTGAAAGGTATACTCAATGGCTCGTCCAACTTTATTTTGTCTAAAATCTTCAACGAGGGCATGACCTATGATGCAGCTCTGGCCCTGGCTCAAAAACTCGGTTTTGCCGAGAGCGACCCCACACTCGACATTGGCGGCTGGGACTCGGTGTTCAAGCTTATCATCATCACCATGCACGCTTTTGGCGTCTATGTGCCGAGCAATGAGATTTTTACCTTCGGCATCGGCAACATGAACGAGCACGACATCCAGTTTGCTGTCGAGAAGCGCCGCCGCATCAAGCTGGTGGGCTGGGCCGAGAAAGTAGCCCACAACCGGCTCATTCTCTCGGTCATGCCGCACTTGCTCTCCAAGCAGAAGTATATCTACAGCGTTGAAGACGAGTTCAACGGCGTGGTCATCAAGGGTCTGTTCTATTACAAGCAGTTTATGTTCGGGCAGGGAGCCGGCGGCTTTCCCACTGGTTCAGCTGTGCTTAGCGACATCACCGCCCAGCTCTACGACTACCGCTATGAGTACAAGAAGCTGTTGAGTAGCCACAAGCCCGTGTTCACCAACGACCACCGCCTGCGTGTGTATTATCGCTACGACACTCCTCACGACTTAAACCTGTTGAATTTCACCAATATAAGTGAGAGTTACTATAGCGATAGCTTCAAGTATGTGGTGGGTGAGGTATCGCTGCAGGAGTTGCACGACCGCGCCCAAGAGCTGCGCAATGCTCCTGTCTTTCTCTCGCTATATCCCCACGACTGACTCTCTTTCTCACTTTGAGGCGAAACATGAGCTCATCGTATGGCAAAATTCTTCTGCTATTTTATGGGAATTTGCTGTTTTGGCTATATCTACAGGCGTAAACCACTTAAACAGTCACGCTCTCCCTTTCTGCAAATGTAGTGTGCTGTTATTTCGACGCGATGCACTTTGAGTACCGCCCCTCTACTTCATGTACCCTTTTTGATTACACCAGGAATTACTGTTGCAGCGTTGATATCGGTCCATTTTTTATCAATTTTGTTAAGAGTCGACAAGTTTTTGAAACGGTGATACAATGGTTGTCGGCAAAATTGCTTAATTTTGCAAGTTACAATTGTTGAGATTACAAGATGACTTTGCAAAATAAAAACGATTACGGATATATACGCGTAGCTGCAGCAGTGCCGCAAGTCAATGTCGCCGATGTTGAATACAATGTGGCACAGATTGTTGACTGTGCGAGGCATGCTGCCGATGCCGGGGCGCAGCTTGTGGTTTTTCCAGAGTTGAGTGTTACATCCTACACATGTGCCGACTTGTTTGCCAACGAGGTGCTGCTCGACAGCGCCGAGCAGGCTATTGTGGCCATTGGGGAGGCGACGGCCAGAGTCGACATTGTCGTGATTGTGGGAGCTCCAGTCAGGGCCGACGGGCACCTTTTCAATTGCGCTGTGGTGATGCACAAGGGCAAGATACTGGGTTTTGTGCCCAAGACCTACTTGCCCAACTACAAGGAATTCTATGAGAAGCGCTGGTTCACGAGTTATAATCTCGTGCGCAATCAGCATGAGATCACCTTCAATGGCAGCAGCTACCCGTTTGGAGCCGACATTATCTTCGACGCCGGCCGGGTGAAGCTGGCTGTAGAGATATGCGAGGACTTGTGGGTGCCCATACCTCCGAGTTCAATCTACTCGATAAATGGGGCTAATGTGATTGTCAACCTCTCGGCATCTAATGAGCTCATAGGCAAGCACGATTATCTCGTAAATCTCATCAAGCACCAGTCAGAACATTGTATTTCGGCCTATGTATACTCCTCGGCAGGCTATGGGGAGTCGACGACCGACCTTGTCTTTGCCGGCAATGCCATCATTGCCGAAAACGGCTCTGTGCTCAAGGAAGGGGCGCGGTTTGAGCAAACCTCGCAACTCGAGTGGGCCGACATCGATATCGAGGCGCTCAACAACGAGCGCAGGGTGAACGGGAGCTACAGCGACAACCTGGCTCAATATGCGCGTGAGATGCATCATGTGTCATTCGATTGGCCAGCAACACTCAACTACGACGAGACTCGCTTGTGTCGGCCGTTGAAGAAGTTGCCCTTTGTGCCCCGCGAGGAGAGCAGGCTGCACAGCCGTTGCGAGGACATTGTCAACATTCAGACTGAGGGTCTCATGCGCCGCCTGCACTTCACTGGCATCAAAACTGTGGTGGTGGGTGTGTCGGGAGGTCTTGATTCTACGCTGGCCTTGCTTGTAGCCACTCGGGCCTTCGACAAGTTGGGCCTCGACCGTCGTGGAATATACGGCATCACAATGCCTGGCTTTGGAACTACCGACCGTACCTACAATAATGCACTCGAGCTCATGCATGCGCTTGGTATTACGGTGAAAGAAATCTCGATCGCAGCTGCCGTGACGCAGCACTTTGCCGATATCGGGCACGACATGAGTGTGCACGATGTGACCTATGAGAACGGGCAGGCACGCGAGCGCACGCAAATATTGATGGACTATGCCAACAAGACTGGAGGCATTGTACTTGGCACAGGCGACCTCTCTGAACTTGCCTTGGGGTGGGCCACCTACAACGGCGACCACATGTCGATGTACAACGTGAACTGCAGCATACCTAAAACACTTGCCAAGCATCTGGTCATGTGGTTTGCCACGTTGGCTTCTACCACTACACCCGAGGGGCTGAAAATACACGAGACGCTGCTCGACGTGTTGCACACACCCATAAGCCCCGAGCTCACTCCGGCCGATGCTCAAGGCAATATACAGCAGAAGACCGAGGACCTTGTGGGACCCTATGAGCTGCACGACTTCTTCCTGTATCACATGTTGCGCTATGGCTACTCGCCGCGCAAGCTTTACTTGCTGGCCAACCTGGCTTTTGAAGGCGACTATGATCGCAAGACAATAAAGAAGTGGCTCACCAAGTTCATGTGGCGTTTCTTTGGACAGCAATTCAAGCGGTCGTGCCTGCCCGACGGTCCCAAGGTGGGCAGTGTGAGCTTGTCGCCACGTGGCGACTGGCGCATGCCCAGCGACGCTGCTGTGCGGCTGTGGATAAAGGAGTGCGACGAGTTGCCTCAATGAGAAAAATACGTGCGTGCTGCTATGAACAAAACAGTAAGGTATAGCTACAACGTTGTGCGCTCCATTGTGGTGACTGCCATAGTCGCTATTGTGGCTGTGTATGCCTTGTTGTATATCTTGCTGAGCGTTCCGGTGGTGCAGAATAGAATAAAGGGCGTTGTTGAACACGAGTTGAGCGACACGTTGAAGACTCACGTCACGATAGGCAGCCTTACCATAAAGCCGTTCAATCAGGTGATATTGGAGGCAGTCAACATTCCCGACCAGCAGCACAAGCCCTTGTTTCATGTCGACAAGCTGGCGGCTGGTATAAGCATGAAGAGTCTCATTGCCGATCGTCGCATTGTTATCACCTATGGCGAAATCATAGGGCTGCATGGTCACATCACTCGTCCTGACCCAGATAGCCCTACCAACATGCAGTTTATCATCGATGCATTCAAGCCTAAGGTGAAGCGAAAGCCCACGCAATTCGACCTTGAAATCCACAACATTGTGATGAGGAAAAGCTATATCACCTATGATGTGCTCAACAAGCCTCGCAAGAGGACGTTTGATGTTAACCATTTGGCTGTGGGTGACTTGAGAGCCGATATTGATATACCCCAACTGAAGAACAATGACTTCTTGATCGATATAAAACGCATGTCACTGAACGAGGGTAGCGGTTTGAAAATCAAGAATTTTGCGACACGTCTTGCCATTACAGGCAAGCAGACTGTAATTTCCAACATTCAGATTGAACTGCCAGGCACATTGCTCGAGCCTAACGATCAAGTGATCAACTACGACTCGTTGAAGCATGTGTTGCTCTATGCCAAACGCCAACCGCTCAACTTGTCGTTGCGTCACTCCCACATCACTCCCAGCGATTTTGCCTGCTTCATGCCGGCCTTGTCGCAGTTCAACACGCCATTGCTTGTCACTGCTACGGTGAACGGCTATCCCGACGACCTGCACGTGCCAGTTTTGAATGTGAAAAGCCACAATAGCCGCATCACGCTCGACCTGGCTTGTGACTTGAAGAACTTGACCCACCCACACGCCTTGGCCTTCAACTTTCCTCACTTCAACGTGCAAGCCAAGGCCAGCGAAATTGCAAAAATCACAAGCACACTGGTCAAGCTCAAGCCCGAGCCTCAGCGCATCATTTCGGCATTGGGCAACTTGAGCCTGACAGGCACTGCCCGTGGCAACTTGAGAAATGTGTTTTTTAAGGGTGATGTGGTTTCATCGTTGGGCCCAGTCAAGATCGATGGTACTTGCACTCGCGGCAAGGGCGCAATCGATGTCAGTGGCCGCATCGAGACCCCGAGGCTCGATGTGGGCACCTTGCTCAACAAGAAGAACATGTGGGGCGAGCTTGCCATCAATGCCGATGTGGCGATCAACCTCTTGCACGGGAAGTTGCAGCGGGGCTCGGTCAAGGGCGGAGTACCCTATGTCGACTTCAAGGGCTACCGATACAGGAATATACTTGCCGATGTGCGGGCCACTGCCAACAGCTATGAGGGCAGTTTCAGCATCGACGACCCCAACGGGAAGCTGAATCTGAAAGGCAAAGCCACTTTGGCTGGACGCAATACCAGTATCGATGCTGTGGTGACGGCTCGTCAAGTCAACCTGCAGCGCATGCGTCTTGTGCCAGGGCGCGACAATGTGTTTTCGTTCGATGGCCGGGCCTCCTTTGTGGGCAACAGTCTTGACAATGCCACGGGTGGCCTGTCGATAAGCAACATCTCCTATCGCGCTGCCAATGGCAAAACCTATCACCTCAACAATCTGGACCTCATGGCCAACAACTCGGCTCGGCCTCAGGTGGTGGAGCTGAACTCCGACTTCATGCACGGATCAGTAGAAGGTCAGTTTGACTTTGCCACCTTGTTGCCGTCGATAAAGGGCATGCTGTCTAAAGCCTTGCCCGGTTTGTTTGGTCAATATGCCAAATATGCCACTGCGCGCTCTCGCAACATGTTCAGGTTCAATTTTGAGCTGGAGCCTAATTCTGAATTCCAGGCTTTGGTGAACTTGCCGGTGAAAATCATCTATAAGGTGATTATCGACGGCAACTTGAGCATCCCCGACAATGTGCTCAACGTGACGGTCAACGCGCCCTACTTGCAGCAAGGCAACAAGCTCATCGAGGGTACAAGCCTCACGGCAAGCTACGACAACGAGGGCAACGACGTGATCGTGAACGCCCACACGCTTTACCCTTCTAAAGATGGAAAAATTGCAATCAACGTCGATGCCTTGGCGGCTCGCAACCGCATCGATACCGACTTGGGGTGGAGATACAACCGCGAGCATGACTATCACGGCGACATCAAGACGACCACGACCCTGTCGCGGGGAGAAGGCAATGGCGTTGTGGCACATGTGGTGGTGACCCCGTCGGATGTGGTCGTCAACGATACTGTGTGGAAGGTGGGGCAGGGCTCACTCGATATAGCTCATCGTGCAGTGGTTGTCGACAGCATTCACGCCGGCCGTGGTGAGCAATTTATCAATATCAAAGGCAAGGTGTCGAAAAATCCTGCCGATGAGTTGGCACTGTCTATCAAGGATATCGACCTTGACTATATCTTTGAAACGCTCAACATAAGCAATGTGCAGTTTGGCGGGCGGGCAACTGGCACGTTCCTTGCCAGTAACCTGTTTACGGGAGCTCCGCGCCTGGAAACACCCGACCTCAAGGTGAAAAATATCAAGTACAATGGAGCGCTCATGGGCGATGCCGATATCGAGAGCCACTGGGACAACGAGAACCAGTCGGTGGCCATCAATGCCGACATCTCGCAGCACAACGGCTTGCACTCGCTCATCAACGGCGCCATCTTCCCTAAGCAAGACTCGCTTTACTTCGATTTCAATGCCCACAAGGCCAATGTCGAGTTTATGAAGCCGTTCATGTCGGCCTTCACAAGCGACGTGCGTGGGCAGGTCTCGGGCCATGCAGTGTTGCTGGGCAATTTCCACACAATAGACCTGTATGGTGACATCTATGCCGATGACATAAAGTTTAAGCTCGACTTCAGCAACGTAGTTTACTCGTGCAGCGACTCGGTGCACATGACACCGGGCAACATAAGGTTTTCCAATGTGAAGATCCACGACCGCGACAATCACGAGGCTACCATGAGCGGCTGGGTCAAGCATGACCATTTTCACAATCCCTCATTTAACTTTGCAATCACTGGCGCGCGCGACTTGCTGTGCTACGACACCAATGCTTCGATCAATCCTGTGTGGTATGGCACTGTGTATGGCAACGGCTCGGCCTTTGTCACTGGCGAGCCGGGCACGGTGAGCGTGAAGGTGAATATGGAGTCGGCGCCGCGCAGCAAGTTCACCTTCGTGTTGTCCGACAGCGAGGAGGCCCAGGCCTACAACTTCATCACCTACCGCGATCGCGACCAGCTCAATCACCCGGTCGATACCGCCAGTGAGCAGCCTGCCGACACTGTACCCGATATTGTCAAGTTGCTCACGCAGAAGATTGCGCAGGAGCAGAAACCCTCGCTGCCCACCGAGTACAAGATAGACCTGCAGGGCGACATTACCCCCGACATGCAGATGGTGCTTGTGATGGACCCCGTGAGTGGCGACAAAATAAAGGCGACGGGCCGTGGCAACTTGCGCATGGCCTACGACAACAGCGATCAGCAACTCGAGATGTACGGGAAATATGTTTTGGAAAAGGGTTCCTACAATTTCACGTTGCAAGACATCATTATCAAGGACTTTACAATACAGAGCGGCAGCGCTATCAGCTTCCAGGGCGATCCCTACAAAGCCATACTCGACATCAAGGCCTATTATGCCCTCAACGCCAACATCAAGGACCTTGACGAGTCTTTTGCCGACGACCGTGAGCTGAATCGCACCAACGTGCCTGTACATGCTGTGCTCATGGCCAAGGGGGTAATAAGCCAGCCCGACATTTCGTTCTCGCTCGAGTTCCCCACGCTCACGACCGAGGCAGTGAGAAAAATCAACAGCATCATCAGCACCGACGACATGATGAACCGTCAAATCGTATACCTGCTGGCACTGAATCGCTTCTACACGCCCGAGTACATGAACAACTCCACGACCAACAATGAGCTCACCTCGGTTGCCTCGTCGACGATATCGTCGCAGTTGGGCAACATGCTGGGACGCTTAAATGAGAACTGGAGCATATCGCCCAACTTCCGCAGCAACAAGGGCGACTTTTCCGACATGGAAGTTGACCTTGCCCTATCCAGCCAGTTGCTCAACAACCGATTGCTCTTTAACGGCAACTTCGGCTATCGTGACAATGCCTACAACGCCAAAAACTCAAATTTTATAGGAGACTTCGACATCGAGTACTTGCTCAATAGCAAGGGCACCTTCCGCCTCAAGGCCTACAATCACTACAACGACCAGAACTACTATGTGCGCAACGCGTTGACCACGCAGGGTGTGGGCATCGTCTATAAGCACGACTTCGACAACTGGCGCAATTTCTTCAAGCGTCGCCCCAGTGCCGTGCCCGACACACTGCATGTGCCAGTGCGCACGGCCCCATCAGTGAAAAGTGACTCGTCGAAATTGCAGAGATGAAACAGCGGCACCTCAAAATAGTGATTGCAATAGCTTTGTGGGTCATGTGCCTGCCTGCCATGGCTCAGCAAGAACGCGACTTGCCTGTGGACAATGCTGCAAGTGAATTTGACACCACGCGCGACGACGGCTACTGGAAGAGAGCGCTCATGCACGGCAAGCTCAACCTGAAAGATACGACTGTGTCCTATCCTGGGCTCATTCACTTCGGGGTGAAGTGCTACCGGTGGTTTGACCGCTATCTCAACACCTACGACACCGCCTATATTGTGGGCACGCGCACCAAGTGGAAGTTTACTGTGAAAGAAAGCAACTGGCTGGATTCCTATGCCGGCACCCTCACATCGCAACGGGTGCCCATCATGATCAACTCCAATGTGACCTGTTTCTTCGGTGTGCATGGATCATATTCAGGCCTTGGGCTGGGCTATACCATCAACTTGAACGACCTCATCACGGGACGTCGCATCAAGAATATAAGGTGGGAGTTCAACTTCAACACCTCGCGTGTCATGTTTGAAGGCTATTATTCCAAGGATGTGCGCGAGTCCAACCTGCATCACTTGGGCAAATTCAGGTCGGTTTTCAAGTCGGTGAAGTTCAAAGGGCTCTCGCGAGAATACTGGGGAGGCTATACTTACTATATTTTCAACCACATGCACTACATGCAGTCGGCAGCCTACAGTTTCTCGCGCTACCAGATACGTAGCTCGGGCTCGTTTATTGCCGGCCTGCATTTCAGCCACCAGGATTTCACCATGGATTTCAGCAAGCTCGACGAGGAGCTTCAAAACAACTTGCCCGACGAGCGCCGCGTGTATCGTTTCCGCTACCGCGACTACAGCTTCTTGCTGGGCTATGGCTACAACTGGGCATTCCGCAAGCGCTGGCTTTTCAACATCACTGCACTCACTGGAGTGGGTTATCGCCACTCATTTCCCAGCTCGGTCGAGGGGAAGAAAGACATGTTGTCGCTTTCGTTCCGCGTCAAGTCGGGACTTGTGCTCAACCGCAGCAAGTTTTTCTACGGTCTCCAGTTCATAAGTGACGGGCATTTGTATCACACCAATCAGTATAGCTTTTTCAATGCGATATTCAACTTGAACGTCATCACTGGATTCCGGTTCTAACTTTGTAATTGGCACGCGGCCCAACTGTAAACAATTATTTGTAACTTTGCACCGTCAATACAAGAAATCGTAATGAGTACAATCATTTTAGGTATAGAGTCGTCGTGCGACGACACATCGGCAGCAGTCATCGAGGATTGCATCTTGAGGTCAAATGTGATAGCAAGTCAAAAGGTTCACGAGGCCTACGGTGGCGTGGTGCCCGAGCTGGCATCGCGCGCCCACCAGCAAAACATTGTGCCAGTGGTGAGCGAGGCCATACGCCAGGCTGGCATCGACAAGAGTCAAATCAATGCAATAGCCTTCACCCGTGGGCCAGGTCTGCCAGGCTCACTGCATGTGGGCACAGCCTTTGCCAAGGGGCTCGCACTTGCACTCGGCATCCCGCTGGTCGATGTGAATCACTTGCACGGCCACACCTTGTCGCATTTCATCAAGGAAGACGAGCACACGCAGGTACCCGGCTTTCCCTACTTGTGCCTGCTCATCTCGGGGGGCAACTCGCAGATCATCAAGGTGAACGCTCCTGGCGACATGCAGGTGCTGGGCCAGACCATCGACGATGCTGCAGGCGAGGCATTCGACAAGTGCGCCAAGTCGATGGGGCTACCTTATCCAGGCGGCCCTATTATCGACCGGTTGGCTCACGAGGGCAATCCCAATCATTTCAAGTTTGCACATCCGCATGTCGATGGCTACAACTACAGCTTCAGCGGGCTCAAGACGTCGTTTCTCTACACGCTGCGCGACCAGTTGAAGCTTAACCCCAATTTTGTTGAAGAAAACAAGGCCGACTTGGCAGCGGGACTCCAGAAAACCATCATCGAGATACTCATGGACAAGTTCTCGAAAGCAATTGCCGACACGGGAATCAAAACCATTGCCATAGGTGGTGGCGTCTCGGCCAACTCGGGCGTGCGCGAGGCCGTGCAGCAGTATGCCGATAGGCATCATCTCAAGGCCTTCATCCCAAAGCGGTCGTTTACTACCGACAATGCTGCCATGATAGCGGTAGCAGGATATTTCAAGTATCTCGACCACCAGTATTGCGACATTACATTGCCACCCTTTGCAAGGGTTACTATTTGATGAGGTGAGCATGAATGCGATACTTGTCATTATCATAGCTTTTGTCCTGCTCGAGTTTGTATTGAGCAGTGTCCTGTCTTACCTCAATGGCCGGTGGATGACGCATCCCATCCCACAGTTGCTGCAAGGATTGTATGATGAGCAGCAGTATGCCAAGCAGCAACATTACATGCGGGCCAATCGGCGTGTGTCGAGCTTGAAGCGTGGTGTTGAGGTTGTCGTCACGCTGGTTTTGCTCGCTGCTGGGGTGTATGGACGCTATGACAACTGGTGCAAGTCATGTTTTGATACAGGCATAGTCGAGTTGCTCGTTTTCTTTTTCGGTTGCCAGTTGTTCATAGAAATTCTGAGCATTCCATTCAGCTACTATTCCACTTTCAACGTCGAGCAGCGATACGGGTTTAACAAGACAACAGCAGCCACTTTTTGGCTCGATTGTGTGAAGGAGTTTCTCATTGAATATGTGATGACGGCCATTGTCATGTGTGGCATTTTTTTGCTCTTTCAGTGGCTTGGCAGCTCGTTTTGGATATGGGCGACTTGCTTTTTGACGGTGTTCATTGTCATTGTAAATTTGTTTTACTCCAGCGTCATTGTGCCGCTTTTCAACAAGCAGACCCCTCTTGAGGCTGGGATCTTGCGCCAAGCCATCGAACAAGCAGCAGCTCGCATGCAGTTCAAGATCAAAAACATATATGTGATAAATGGATCAAAACGCAGCACCAAGGCCAATGCCTATTTCACAGGCTTCGGCCCCAAAAAGCGCATCGTGCTCTACGACACGCTTATAGAGCAACTCAGCACCGACGAGATAGTGGCAGTGCTCGCACACGAGATAGGGCACTACAAGCATCACGACACTCTTATTGGCATGGTGAGAGCCATCGCGATGGTGGCTGCCTACTTGTGGGTCTTCTCGCTGGTGGTGTCGAGCCCCGAGCTGCCAGCGGCTCTGGGCGGGACGGCGCCTTCGTTTGCCCTCTCGATTTTAGCATTTTCAATGTTGCTCACGCCCATCGAGATTGCCTTGAATCCTGTGGCCAACATCTTGTCGCGGCGAGCCGAGTACAAGGCCGATGCTTTTGCCGCTCGCCATGGTTTGGGAGCGGCACTGGTGTCGGGGTTGAAAAAATTGTCGGTCAACACGATGTCCAATCTTACCCCGCATCCGCTTGTGGTGTGGTTCAACTACAGCCACCCCACACTATATCAACGCATATTAGCAATTAACAAGATACAGAAATGAACTATTCAATCATAGCAATAGGCGACGAGCTACTCATAGGGCAGGTCACCGACACCAACTCGGGGTGGATTGCCCGCCACCTCACCCCTTATGGGTGGAACGTGAAAAGTGTGAAAGTAGTGGCCGACGATGCTGCCGAAATCTTTCGCGCTATCGACGAGGCTTTTGAGCAGACCGATGTGATATTGATGACTGGCGGCCTTGGCCCTACCAAGGACGATATCACCAAGCCTGCCCTGTGCAAGTACTTTGGCGGTAGCCTTGTGCACGATGAGGCCACTGCAGCCAATGTGCTTGAGGTGGTAGCCAAACGCCACATCAAGCTTAACGATTATACTCGCGCTCAGGCCATGGTGCCCAGCTCGTGCCGGGTGATACAGAACCAGGTGGGCACAGCTCCTATCATGTGGTTTGAAAAAGGTGACAAAACGCTTGTGTCGATGCCTGGTGTGCCGCACGAGACCGAGACCATGATGCTGCGCGAGGTCATACCCCAGTTGATAAAGAAATACGACAGCGATATCGACATTGAGTACCGCACGTTTATTGTCATCGACATCATCGAGTCGGAACTGGCCATGCGGCTCGACGCCTTCGAACGCAGTCTGCCCACTTATATGCACTTGGCCTATCTTCCACAGCCGGGTATCATTCGCCTCCGACTCTCGGGGGCGTCGGCCAGCGCCGAGCTGGTAAATGCCGACATGGACAAATATAGCCAACAACTGCACGCTTTGCTGGGCGACAACATCATCAGCGACCAAGACCGCAGCCTGCCAGAGATTGTGGGCGACATGCTGCGCAAGCATCATCTCACGGTGTCGACGGCCGAGAGTTGCACGGGCGGCAACATAGCCCATGTAATAACCCAGGTGGCTGGCAGCAGCGATTACTTTCTGGGCGCGGTGGTGTCCTATGCCAACGAGGTGAAAGAAAACGTGCTCGGCGTGTCGTCGCACGACATTGCTGTCAACGGCGTGGTGAGCGAGCCCGTGGTGCGACAAATGGTGGAAGGCGCCTGCCGGGTGATAGGCACCGACTGTGCTGTGTCGACTTCGGGCATCGCTGGCCCTGGAGGAGCTGTGCCAGGTAAACCTGTGGGCACTGTGTGGATGGCCGCTAAGTGCAACGACAGAGTAGTGGCACAGTGCTGCCACCTGCCGGGCGATCGCAACCGAGTGATCAACCGCGCTACAACCGAGGCCCTCAAGATGCTCTACAAGTTGCTGCGCGAGTTGGATTAAAGGGCGTGAGCCGTGTGTGCCGAGGCTGCAAAATTATGGCTCAGGGATCTTGCATAATTGAAAAACAATCATTAACTTTGCACTCGATTTCAAGGCAGGGTACAACGACTTCCCGTTAGTCCTGTTCTGTGACATGATCGTTGAAACTTCGATGCCCGAGATGATGCTTAAACTCGGAACTCAAGCGTAGGACGATATTAAATAGCCCCAATGGCAGCCCACCCACCAGGCGGCTTTCTCACCGCCCACGGAGGTAACGACCGATCAACCAAAGGCAGAGGCTCGCTCATATTAGGCCATAGAGTATTGTGCTACTGCGAGGTAGATGTGACTGACTTGAATATCGATAATCATTTTATTGATAACAAAAACAGAGAATAACAACTATGTCTAAAGTTTGCGAAATCACAGGCAAGAAGGCGATCACTGGCAACAATGTGTCGCACTCTAAGAGAAGAACAAAACGTAAATTCAACGTTAATGTGCAAAACCGCAAATTCTATTGGGTTGAGCAACAACAGTGGATCAAGCTCACAGTATCGGCTGCCGGCTTGCGTCTGATCAATCGTATCGGCCTCGATGCTGCTCTCAAGAAGGCTGCTGCCGATGGCAATTTAAAAGAAATCAAAACTATTGTAAAGTAATCGAATCATGGCAAAGAAAGCAAAAGGCGATAGAGTGCAAGTCATTCTCGAATGCACCGAACAAAAGGCAAGCGGCGTGCCAGGAATGTCACGATACATCACTACCAAAAACCGCAAAAATACAACTGAGCGTCTGGAGTTGAAGAAATACAACCCATATCTCAAGAAATATACTATTCACAAAGAAATCAAATAAAACTTTTGATATATGGCAAAAAAAGTAGTTGCTACCCTTCAAACTGGTGAGGGCCGTACATTCAGCAAAGTGATCAAGATGGTGCGCTCGCCCAAGACTGGCGCTTATGTTTTTGAAGAGCGCATGGTACCTAACGACAAGGTACAGGAAGCTTTGAAATAAGGATAACGAACGATACACAATATTTCACCACAATGATGAAGCCTTGGACTCATGCCCAAGGCTTTAATTTTATATTGTGCAAATAGTAGAAGCGGCATTCGGGTTGACAACGCCCGCTATGCCGCTATGCATTTTGTGAGTGTCGGCGTGTGTTGTTTTGCCTGCTTGTTACGTTGCCTACTCATCTTGAGTCTGGTACAGGCTGTCTTCAAATGCCGACAGTGCGGCTTTGGCTCCTTCGCCCATGGCAATCATGATTTGCTTGAACGGCGTTGTTGTGACATCGCCTGCGGCATACACGCCCTGCATCGATGTGTGGTTGCGGTCGTCGACAACGATCTCCCCGTGTGGTGTCATCTCGATTTTGCCTTTAAACAAATCGCTGTTGGGCTTTAGCCCTATCTGTACAAACACACCGTCGAGTGCCATGTGCTGCTCATTTCCGCTCTTGAGGTCGCGCACGTCGATGCCAGTCAACTTGCTGCCATCGCCGGTGAGCCCTATGGTTTGACAGTGGGTGATGATGTCAACGTTGGGCATGTTCTGCAGTTTTTGCTGCAACACGTCATCGGCTTTAAGCTTGTCGCTAAATTCCACGAGGGTCACGTGCTTGCAAGTGCCGGCCAGGTCGATTGCCGCCTCGGCGCCACTGTTGCCGCCCCCAATCACGGCTACATTTTTCCCTTTATAGAAGGGACCGTCGCAGTGTGGGCAGAAGTGTATGCCGTGGCCTATATACTTGTCCTCGTCGGGCAGGCCCAGACGTCGCCATCCTGCTCCCGTTGCAATGATTACTTTGGGTGCCAGAATGGTCTCGCCGCCACGTGTCTCCACTCGCTTCAATTTTCCTGTGAGGTCGACGTGGGCGACACGTCGGTTGTTAAAAACAGCTATGTTGTATTCAGCAAGATGTGTGGCCAGGTCGGCAGCCAGCTGTGAGCCGGTTGTCTTAGCCACCGAGATTACATTTTCAATGCCGGTGGTATCATTCACCTGGCCGCCTATGCGTTGGGCCACGAGGGCCACATTTTGCCCCTTGCGCGCTGCATAGATGGCTGCGGCCACACCTGCCGGTCCTGCACCGAGCACAATAAGGTCGGCGGCGTGCTGGTTGGCAGTGCCGGGAGCTTGAGAGGCAACTCCCATGTGCTCTTCGATTTCATCCAGCAGTTCACCCAGGGTGCCGCGGCCCACGTGCAGCAAGTCGCCATTGATGTAGACCGAGGGCACTGCCTGGATGTTGAGCTTCTCGATTTCATCCTGGTGTAGGGCGCCGTCGACGGTCTCGTTGCTGATAGCGGGATTGAGCAGCGCCATCACATTGAGAGCCTGCACCACGTCGGGGCAGTTGGTGCATGTGAGCGAGACGTAGGTCTTGAGTTGCATGTCGCCTTGTAGAGCCTTAATGCGCCGGGTGAGTGCGGCATCGGGCAGGTTGCGGCCCTGGCCGTCGCCATTGAGCAGCGCCAGCAGCAACGAGGTGAACTCATGTCCGTTTGGTATGCCGCTGAATGAAATGCCAGTGTCCTTGCCGTTGCGTGCAATCGAGAACTTGAAGTTTCTCCCCTCTCGATATTGCACCGTGATGAGTTTACTGCACGAGGCTACGTCTTCAACAAAATTGCAATAACTTGTCGTTTTCTCGTCGTTAAGGTTGCGCTCTACAACAAAAGTAAAGGTGGTGCTGAGCTTGGCCAGCACCCCTTTTACCTGATTTAGTACTTGTGGTTCGATCATATCTCTTCTTTAGAGTTTTCCCACGAGGTCGATACTTGGTTTGAGGGTCTCATTTCCTTCCTGCCACTTTGCCGGGCACACCTCGCCATTGTGGCTGGCCACATACAAGGCAGCGCGCACTTTGCGCACCAGCTCATCGGCATTGCGGCCGATGCTGTTGTCCTGGATCTCGGCCAGTTTCACAAGTCCTTCGGGATTAACCAGGAATGAGCCCCGGTAGGCTACGCCCTCATCCTCCTTGTAGACGCCGAAGCCTCGAGACAGCACTGCCAGTGGGTCGGCGAGCATGGCATATTGCAGCTTGCCTATGCGGTCGGAAGTGTCGTGCCAGGCTTTGTGCACAAAGTGGCTGTCGGTGCTCACGCTGAACACTTCTACTCCCATGCCCTTCAGTTCGTCATACTTGCTCTGCAGGTCTTCCAGCTCTGTGGGGCACACAAAGGTGAAGTCGGCAGGATAGAAGAAGAACAAGGCCCACTTGCCCTCGATATCTTTGCTGGTCACTGTCTTAAAGTTGCCGTCTTGGAATGCTTGTACGGTGAACTCGGGTGCGTGTTGATTGATAATTGATTCCATATTTTTTTTCTGTTTTAATTTGTTGTTGTTTGATTTTTGTGTTGCAAAGGAAGCTCATCCTCTTCATGACCGCAACAGAGTGCATCTATCGCTCAATTGAAAATATCGATAATTGTGTACACTGTACTGATTTCCATACTGTCACATTTCAATTTATTTTCGGCATTAAGTGTCGTGTGGCTTGTTGCACAGGCATCACTTGCGTTGCGCCTACACCCAAGTTACACGTCTTTTACTACTGAAATCTATGAATGGGAACAGTGATTTACAAATAGTTTTTGTAACTTTGCGCAACGCAACATTTATTATCAGCATCTTCAATGGCAATGATTAAAATTGCAATCGACAAACACCTCATCAACGATATGGAGTTGGTTACCTTTCCAGGTCAAATTCATGTAGTTGATTCTATGCTCACTGTCAATGCCGCGGTCAATGTGCTTCGCCACGCGGCCATTGTGGGCTTCGACACCGAAACACGTCCGTCGTTTAAAAAGGGTGTACATCACAAGCTCGCATTGATTCAGCTCTCTACACCCGATGAATGCTTCTTGTTTAGAGTCAACAAGATAGGCGTTCCTTTGAAATTGGCCGAATATCTTGCCGACCCTGCCTGCAAGAAGGTGGGGCTGTCGACACACGACGACTTCAACGGCTTGAGCCATGTGAGTGACTGCAAGCCTGCTGGTTTTGTCGAGATACAAGACCTCGTGGGCAAGTTTGGCATTGCCGACATCAGCTTGCAAAAGATATATGCCATATTGTTTCAAAAGAAAATAAGCAAGGGCCAGCGCTTGACCAACTGGGAGGCCGATCCTCTCTCGCCTGCCCAACAGCAATATGCCGCTATCGACGCCTGGGCGTGTATCAATATCTACAATTATCTTGAAAGCGGGTGCTACAACCCTGAGCTTTCACCCTATATCGTGAGCGAAGTGACCGAATGCCATGAATAAGCGACTGCGTTTTTCTATTATATTGCCTGTGCTCCTGCTTGCTTTTCTTGCAGTCATGGCTTATGTGGGCCTCGACCTGTTGCGTGCCGGGCACAGCTTGCGCTATTATTCCACCCTTGCCGGTGGGTTGGTTCTCATTGCTTTGATTTACTGGCGCCTGCGCAAGAAGGAGATGGCAGCACGTGCCAAGACCGACGATGAGGCACAATACGGGCCTTATCCCCAGGATATGGGCAAGAAATAGCCTGCGCCTGCTTGTGAAGTTGCTTGTGCGTGTGGCGGTGATGATGACCGCCTATCGCGAAGCCCTCTTGTAGAGTACTATGGCGATGATACTATAGATGATGTTTGGTATCCACATGGCTACGCGTGGCGAGGTGTAGCCGCTCACAGCAAAAGTCTGTGTCACTTGCATGAAAAGAATGTAGGAGAAGCTCAAGGCGAGTCCTATGCCTATGTTGAGCCCTATGCCACCGCGCACCTTTCTCGACGACAGCGACAAACCTATGATGGTGAGGATGAATGCGGCTGCACTCATGGCGTAACGGCGCTCATACTCGATCTCAAATTGCTGGATGTTGGCAGCACCGCGCTTCTTCTGCGAGTCGATATATTTCTTCAACTCGGGCGAGGTGAGCATTTCCTGGTCGTTTTTGGCAATCAAGAAGTCTTTGGGGTCAATATTCAATGTAGTGTCGAGGTTGTTGCCTCGGCGCATGGTCTCGTTCAGCCCATCGAAGTGGCGCATCTCGTAGTCGGTGAGCTTCCAGCGCCCCAGGGTGTCGTAGGTTGCGTCGCTTGCTGTGAGGCGTGATTTGAGCGCGTTGCCCTTGAACTCCTCTACCGATATGCGCGACCCATGCTTGGTGATGTTGTCGTAGCGTGCCATGTGCATCATCACGCCGCGTCGCACTTGCAGCTGAATGTTGTCGCCATAGTCCACGCGCTTGTTTTTTACCCACTGGTTGGTATACTCGATGCGTTTCACGTTGGCTGGCGGAATCACGTAGAGCGAGAGATAGAGCATACCTGCCGTTATCACTGCTGCCGACACTAAGTAGGGTACCGTAAGCCTGCCGAAGCTCACGCCTGCCGAGAGTATGGCAGTAATCTCGCTGCGATCGGCCAGCCGTGATGTGAAAAATATTACTGCAATGAAGACAAACAATGGGGCAAACTGGGCGGCTATGTAGGGCAGGAAGTTCATGAAATACTTAAAAACAGTCTCCTTGAGCGGCGCTGTGAGCATTGCATCGAGCTTCTCATTGATGTCAAACATAATGACAATGGCCATCACGAGAATGATGATAAAGAAGAAGGTGCCCAAAAATTGCTTGATGATGAATGTGTCGAGGTGCTTCACCAGGCGCTTGTGGGGCTTTCTCTCTTTTATGGCTGCAGGCATGGTGACAGGGGCAGGTTGCTTTTCCACATTCCCTTCAGGTTGTAGTGCCTCCTCGGGTTGTGGCGACGCGAGAGAGGGTTGGTCAATGCCGTCCCTTTTGCGATGATGCAATATTTTACTCAGTATTTTCACGTTGCTGCTATAATCTGCGTGTCACGTTTTCTACCATTGTCGTTTTCCACGACTTGAAGTCGCCGGCAATGATGTGCTTGCGGGCCTCGCGCACCAGCCACAGGTAAAATGCCAGGTTGTGGATGCTGGCAATCTGCATGGCCAGTATCTCCTGGGCAATGAAGAGGTGGCGCAGGTAGGCCTTGGAGTAGGCCGTGTCTACAACCGAGGCGCCGTCTTCTTGAATCGGGCTGAAGTCGTAGGCCCATTTCTTGTTGCGCATGTTCATCGTGCCGTGCTGGGTGAACAGCATGCCGTTGCGGCCATTGCGTGTGGGCATCACACAGTCCATCATGTCGACACCGCGGTCGATGGCTTCCAGAATGTTGGCGGGTGTGCCCACGCCCATCAAGTAGCGAGGTTTGTTGTGAGGAAGTATCTCGTTGACCACCTCAATCATGTCGTACATCACCTCGGTGGGCTCGCCCACGGCCAGGCCGCCTATGGCGTTGCCCTCGGCGCCCAGGTCGGCGACAAACTTGGCACTGTCTTGCCGCAGATCTTTGAATGTGCATCCTTGTACAATGGGAAAAAACGCCTGGCGGTGTGCGTAGTGCGGTTCTGTCTCGTTGAAGTGCTTCCATCCTCGCTTAAGCCAGCTCTGGGTGAGGCGCAGCGACTTGCGTGCGTAGTCATATTCTGATTGGCCTGGCGGACACTCGTCGAGAGCCATCATGATGTCGCTGCCTATCGTGCGCTGTATGTCGACCACCTTCTCTGGTGTGAAGAGGTGCTTAGAGCCATCGATGTGGCTTCTGAAGTATACACCCTCGTCCTTGAGCTTGCGATTGGCCGCCAACGAGAACACCTGGAAACCGCCGCTATCGGTCAAGATGGGCTTCTCCCAGCCGTTGAACTTGTGAAGACCGCCTGCATGCTCTATCACGTCCATGCCAGGGCGCAAGTAAAGATGATAGGTGTTGCCCAGTATGATTTGTGCTTTGATATCGTTGCGCAGCTCGCTCATGTGCACCGCTTTTACCGCTCCCACTGTGCCCACCGGCATAAATATGGGAGTCTCGATTTGACCGTGATCGGTAGTGATGAGCCCGGCGCGGGCTTGGGTGTCGTTGTTAGTCGCTATGACCTCGTAGTTCATGTGCTGTGCAGATTTAGCTGCAAAATTACTATAATATTTGAAATACCGCAAAAATTGCCATAAAATTGCTATCTTTGCACAAAATTAAAAAGGCTTTTTTATAATGGGTTTTTTCAACAAGTTCTTCTCCAAAGAGAAAAAAGAGACGCTCGACAACGGCCTCGACAAGACACGCCAAGGCATGTTCAGCAAGCTCAAGCATGCCATAGCCGGCAAGTCAAAGATCGACGACGACGTGCTCGATGAGCTCGAGGAGGTTTTTGTCACCAGCGATGTGGGCGTTGAAACCACATTGAAGATCATCGACCGCATTCAGCAGCGTGTGGCCCGCGACCACTATGTGGGCACCAGCGAGCTCAACGACCTGCTGTGCGACGAAATTACCAAGTTGCTGGCCGACAACAACAATGCCGACATGGAAGATTTCACTGTGCCTGCCGACAAAAAGCCCTATGTGATCATGGTGGTGGGCGTGAACGGCGTGGGCAAGACGACCACGATAGGCAAGCTGGCCTACCAGTTTAAGAAAGCCGGAAACCGTGTGGTGCTGGGTGCTGCCGACACTTTCCGTGCCGCTGCCGACGAGCAGCTCGA
This sequence comes from Sodaliphilus pleomorphus, assembly GCF_009676955.1. Taxonomy (GTDB): domain Bacteria; phylum Bacteroidota; class Bacteroidia; order Bacteroidales; family Muribaculaceae; genus Sodaliphilus; species Sodaliphilus pleomorphus. The sequence continues at coordinate 3,235,898 of NZ_CP045696.1, forward strand.
GATATGGGGGCAGCGCGTGGGCGTGCCCGTGATACATCACGACCACTATGAAGACGAGGAGAAGAAAGACCCCAACAAGCATCCTGACCCTGCAGCTGTGGCCTACAAGGCCGTGGCCAAGGCTAAAGAGGAAAATGCCGATGTTGTGATTGTGGACACGGCTGGCCGTCTTCACAACAATGTGAACTTGATGAACCAGCTCACCAAGATGAAAAATGTGATGAAGAAGGTGTTGCCCGAGGCACCCCACGAGATATTGCTGGTTATTGACGGCTCGACGGGCCAGAATGCCTTTGAGCAGGCCAAGCAGTTTGTGGCTGCCACCGAGGTCAACGCTCTTGCGGTGACTAAGCTTGACGGCACTGCCAAGGGTGGCGTGGTGATAGGCATAAGCGACCAGTTCCAGATTCCTGTGAAATACATAGGGTTGGGCGAGGGCATCGAAGACTTGCAGATTTTCAGAAAGAACGAGTTTGTGAAATCACTATTTGGAAAGAAAGACTAAGGCACACACACACTCATGCGTAAAAACAAAGTTGATATAATTTCTCTGGGTTGCTCTAAAAATCTGGTCGACTCAGAGCACTTGATACGTCAGTTCCAAGCTTGTGGCTACACGGTAGCCCACAACCCAAAACGGGTTGACGGCGAGATTGCCGTGGTAAACACCTGTGGCTTTATCCGAGATGCGCAAGAGGAATCTATCAATGTGATTCTCAAGCTTGGTCAAGCCAAAAAAGCTGGCAAGTTGAGGAAACTCATTGTCATGGGCTGTCTCTCTGAGCGTTTTCTCGATGAACTCAAGCAGGAATTGCCCGAGGTCGACAAGTTTTACGGCAAGTTCAACTGGAAACAGATGCTCAACGACCTGGGCAAGTCCTATCATGAGGATATTGCCAACGAGCGGTATGTGTCGACTCCCGGCCATTATGCCTACTTGAAGATTGCCGAGGGGTGCAACCGCTTCTGTGCCTTTTGTGCTATCCCCTTGATGACGGGACGTTTCAAGTCGGAGCCTATCGATGACCTGCTGAGCGAGGTGCGCAGTCTCGTGAGTCGTGGCGTGAAGGAGTTCAATGTGATTGCACAAGACTTGTCCTCCTACGGCCTCGACCTGTATGGTAAAATGATGCTACCCGAGCTCGTCGACCGCATGGCCGATATACCTGGTGTGGAATGGATAAGATTGCATTATGCCTACCCCACACAGTTCCCCTACGACTTGTTGCCTGTCATGAGAGCGCACGACAATGTGTGCAACTATCTCGATATTGCCCTGCAGCATGCCAGCGACAAGGTGCTCGATGCCATGCAGCGTCACATCACCAGGGCCGAGCAAGAGGACTTGATTGCTACCTTGCGCCGTGAGGTGCCGGGCATACACTTGCGCACCACCTTGATGGTGGGTTTCCCTGGAGAAGGGGAGCAAGAGTTCCAAGAGCTCATGCAATTCACTCGCAACATGCGCTTTGAACGTATGGGCGCCTTTGCCTACAGCCAGGAGGATGGCACCTTTGCTGCAAAGCACTACGACGACAATGTGCCAGAGCAGGTGAAACAAGAGCGACTCAAGCAACTTATGGACCTGCAGGAAAGCATATCGCAAGAGATACAAAACGAGAAAGTGGGTAAGACGCTGCGCGTGATTGTTGATAGGGAAGACGACGACTACTATGTGGGACGCACCCAGTGGGACTCGCCCGATGTCGACCCCGAGGTGTTGATTTCTAAGCGTGTGCCTCTCACGCCAGGTCAATTCTGCCAAGTAAAAATCAACGAAGCCCTGCCCTTTGAGCTCCTGGGCGAAGCAGTACAATGACAGCAGTATTATGCTGGCTGTGATATAGAAGAAACATCCTCGCGAGCGGTTATCGCTTGCGAGGATGTTTTCTATAAAGGTTGTACTGCCTGTGTGTGTGGAGTGTCAGATCTTGCTGGCCATTGCATCGGCGAGGGCATTGAGGCTGGAGAGGTCGTCGGCACCTACCGATTGCTTGAACTCAACAGGCTCCAAGGTGGTTACCTTGAGTCCGTCGAGGGCGGTCATCATCTTCTTGGTCACGCCAGGTGCCCACGAGTAGCAACCGAAGCATCCAACGATGCGGTTTTGCGCGTTGCTGCCCTTCAAGGCGCGCAGCAAGAGGGCCACGCGAGGATTTATCTCGGCATTGTAGGTCGTGCCACCTATGATGATGCCATTGTATCGTGCCATGTTCATGAGCACATAGGAGATGTCGTTGTTGCTCAGGTTTTGCAGCACCACATTTTTCACGCCTTTTTCGGCCAGGCGGCGAGCTACAAGTTCGGCAGCCTTGGCTGTGTTTCCGTGCATCGAGGCATAGGCCACGACAACACCCTTCTCGGCCTTCCACTCGGCCAGGTCGGCATAGATGCCCACCACGCGTTGCAAGTTGTCGTGCCACACGGGCCCGTGGGTCGATGCAATGTATTGCAGGTTGAGGGCTGCCAGTTTTTTCATTGCATTTTTTACCGATATGCCGTATTTGGCTACAATAGCTGCATAGTAGCGGTACATCTCCATCCAGTACATGCCAGGGTTCAAGTCACTGTCGACAACGGCACCTGCCAGAGCGCCAAAGCATCCGAATGCATCGCCCGAGAACAAAACTCCCTCTTGTGTGAGATAAGTCATCATCGTTTCGGGCCAGTGCAGCATAGGGGTCATGTAGAAGGTGAGTGTCTTGCCCCCCAGGTCGAGCGAGTCGCCGTCTTTCACAATATGCACGCCTTGGTTTATTCCGTAGAACCCGTTGAGCATGTCGGCCGTCTTGGCATTGCCCACGATAGTGACCTCGGGATACTCCTTTTTCAGCAATTCTATGCTGCCAGAGTGATCCTGTTCCATGTGGTTGACTACGATGTAGTCAAGTCGCCGGTCGCCCAGCACAGCCTTGATGTTGGCTTCCAGCTCAAGATAGAAGCCTTCGGCCACTGTATCGATGAGCGCAGTTTTCTCGTTTCCTACGATGAGATATGAGTTGTAGGTGACACCCAGGGGTATCATCCACAGTTCTTCAAATAGCTCGGTGGTGCGGTCGTTGACGCCTACGTAGTGCACGCCTGGAGCAAAGTTGGTGATTGACATAATTGTATATTGTTTTAGTTTTAATCCATTCTGTTTTTATAATCCTCATAATCGAAGTGACGCAGTATCTCGCGTGTGCCGTCGCTGTGCTGTAGCACGAGGTCGGGATGTTGCAAGCCGTTGAACATAGTGGTCTTTACGGTCGTGTAGTGATTCATGTCCTCAAACGTGAGTTGCTGCCCGATCTCGAGTGGGTGCTCAAAGCTCCAGTCGCCCACATAGTCACCGCTCAGGCACGAGTTGCCGCCTATCCTGTAGGTGGGTTTGCTGTGATCTACCTCACTCAGCGCTTGAGTGATTGCAGGCTTGTAGGGCATCTCAAGGCAGTCGGGCATGTGGTCGGCAAACGACACATCTACAATGGCGGTCTTGATGCCGCTGTTTTCAACAATATCTACCACAGTTGATTCCAAATCTCCTGTTTGCCAGCAAAATGCGCTGCCAGGCTCAAGTATCACTTCAAGATTGGGGTGACGCTGCTTGAATGCTTTGAGCACGCCCACCAGATGGTCGGTGTCATATCCCTTGCGAGTCATCAAGTGACCGCCCCCCATGTTGATCCACTTGAGCTGTGGCATGAATTTGCCGAATTGGCGTTCGACAGCAACGAGTACCTTCTCGAGGTCGTGCGACGATGACTCGCACAAGGCATGAAAATGCAAGCCCTCGATGCCCTCTGGCATGTAGTCGAGCTGGTCGGCTGTAACGCCAAATCTCGACCCGGGGCAACTGGGGTTGTAGATGTCGGTGTCGATGACCGAGCACATGGGATTAACCCGCAGGCCGCAGCTTATGTGGCAGGGACTGGCATCGACAGCAGCCTTGAAGCGTTCATATTGTGCTACCGAGTTGAAGGTGATGTGGCTGCTTCCCTGTAAGAAGGCGCGCATGGTGTCGGGAGTGTAGGCCGGACAGTAGGTGTGAGCCTTGCAGTGCAACTCGTCGTTGGCCAGTCGCATCTCGTTGACCGAGCTGGCCGTGGAGCTTATCCCGTATTCTCTGAATATCGGGAAGGTCTTCCACAAGGCATTTGCCTTAAATGCCATGATGATTTTCACACCGGCGCGGTTGGCCACGTCGGTGATGATATCAAGATTGTGCCTTAGCTTGTCTTCATATACAATATAGTATGGTGTATTAAGATTCATCATTATCCTACAATGTCAAATTTTGCGAATTTTAGTAGCAACAGTTTCTGCCCGAGGGCATTGAAGTTTACCGTGATTTTGGCATCGGTAGTCAGGTCGATGTTGGTCACCGTGCCCTCGCCGAAGCGTGCATGTTTGATGACGGTACCCACATGCAGCTCGTCGGGGGTGTGTGCACTTCCTCCTCCAGTTGTTGGGCGGCCTTGCACTTGTCTCACGGGGGTGAGGCGGCGGGGTGAGGCGGCTTGCAAGTGTTGACTTTCGGCGCGTGTGGGACTGTCACTTGCCCTGTGACTTTGGTACTGGTGCGCGTTGTGTTCCTTGTATCCTTCTTCATTCTCTCTATCCCAACGGCTGTGGTAGCTGTCGTAGGACCCCGCTTTGCTGGCGGCAAACGAGGTTTGGCTCATGAGCAAAAGTTTTGGGTCGATGTCCATGATAAACCGGCTGGGAGCAACTGGCGTGGGCTTGCCAGCCATCACGACCGTGTCGGAATAGAGCATGATGCAGTTTTCTTTGGCCCGGGTAATGGCCACATAGAGCAAACGGCGCTCTTCCTCGATCTGTGCGAGCCTATCTTGGTTTTTATAAGAAGGAAATCGGTTGTCCTCAACCCCCGAGATGATAACGTTGCGGTATTCAAGCCCTTTGGCTGCGTGCACGGTCATGAGCGTCACGCAGTCGCCATCGGCGTTTTGATCGTTGTCCTGGTCGGTGGCAAGGGCAGCATCGGTGAGATACTCGGCCAGCGTTGCCACGTTGCCCGTCTCCTCCAGATGGTTGTCGACATATTCCTTCACACTGTTGAGCAACTCTTGCAGGTTCTCTTGCCGGCTTATGTTTTCGGGAGTCTTGTCGCCCATGAGTATTTCAAGCAGTCCGGTTTTTTCGATGATGCCACGGGCCGTTTCATAGGCATCCTTGCCCGCGCGGTCAAGTTGCTGGATTTCATCAACTTTCGCCTTGAACGATGCAATTTTCCCCAGGGTGCCACGATTCACGTCGAGACCGTAAAAGCCGGGACGGGTAATCACTTCCCACATGCTCACCTTCTTGCGGGCCGCACAGCGATGTATTTTTTCGACTGTGGTGTCGCCTATGCCGCGACGTGGATAGTTGATGATGCGCCTTATCGCCTCGTCGTCGGGATTGATTACCATCTTGAAGTAGCACAGTGCGTCTTTCACCTCCTTGCGCTGGAAAAATGCCAGCCCGCCATATATGCGGTAGGGGATGGGACTCCTCATATGACCATGGTCGTTGGCCAGGCCGCCGCTGTTGAGCGCCTTCTCGATGACACGCGACTGCGAGTTGGTGCGGTAGAGCACGGCAAAGTCGCTCCACTTGTAGCCCGCCTGTCGCTTGAGGCTGGCAATGGTGTTGGCTATGATGTAGGACTCTTCGTAGTCGCTTGCACACCTTATCACTCTCACTTTCTTGCCGGCACCGTTGTGGGTGAAGATGTGCTTGCGATACTGGTGTGTGTTGGCAGCGATGAGCGAGTTGGCCACGTCCAGGATGTTTTGCGTCGACCGGTAGTTCTCTTCCAATTTGAAGATTTTCAAGCCAGGATAGATGCTTTGTAGATTTAAAATGTTGTCGATGTTGGCACCTCTGAATGAGTAAATGCTTTGGGCGTCGTCGCCCACCACGCATATCTTGGTGTCGTCGCCCGCCAGTTGCTTGATGATGAGGTCCTGTGCAAAGTTGGTGTCTTGATACTCATCGACAAGAATGTACTTGAACTGCTGCATGTATCGGGCTCTCACGTCGGGATTGTCGCGCAGCAACACGTTGGTGTAGTAAAGCAGGTCGTCGAAGTCGAGCGCCTGGGAGTTGCGGCATTGTGTGCAGTAGGCATCATAGATGACTCCCAGGTAGGGCCGCTTGGCTTCGATGTCTTCTTGTGCCCAGCGCTTGTCGCGCTTGTAATCGGCCGGCGAGACCATGGCGTTTTTGAGATTGGAAATGCGCGCCTGTATGCTCGATGGCTTGTACACCTTGTCGTCATAGCCCAGGTCTTTGATGATGTGCTTTATGGCCGACACACTGTCGCTGGCGTCATATATCGTATAGTTGGACTTGAACCCGATTTTCTCGGCATTGAGGCGCAGTATGCGCGCAAAGATGGAGTGGAAGGTTCCCATCCACAGCTTGCCCAAGTCCTGGGCATCGAGCAACAGTTCCACTCTTTCCCGCATTTCACGTGCAGCCTTGTTGGTGAAGGTGAGTGCCATGATCTGCCAGGGTGCAACGCCCTGGTCGAGCAGGTAGGCTATCTTGTAGGTGAGCACACGTGTCTTGCCCGAGCCAGCTCCTGCAATCACAAGTTCTGGCCCGTCGGTGTAGAGCACAGCAGCCTTCTGCTGTGGGTTGAGCTGTTCTATATAGTTGCTTTGCAATGTGTTTTTTTGTTGACTTCTATTTCATTGCATATTGCTGCATCGAGCTGGCTGCGAGCTTCTGATAGGCATACACGCCTTGCTCGTTGAGGTTGACCGTCTGGAAGGTGCCGTTGGGGGCTATCATCTTCACGTGGCTGTCGTCGACATATTGCATGAATTTCATCTCCTTGCCATCCTTGTTGACCGACCACGAGTTGTCCTGTGCGTTGAAGTCAAGTTTCACGACCTCCTTGGTCTCTTTGTTGGTTATCGTGTAGCCTTTGCTGTCGCACTTCACCAGGTAGGTGCCGTTTTTGCCGTCGATGGTCTTGGTATAGGCTTGCACTGGGTTGTCGCCCGACCAGAATTCGATTGAGTTGATGACCAGCACGTCGGCCAGTGCCGAGAGCTCGTAGACGGGCAGTATCCAGAAGGCGGCAAACACAAGCTCGTTCACAAACTTGCTACCTACTTGGCGATTCCAATCGAGCACTTTGTTGGTGAGGGCAAAGCTTCCAATGCACGAGCTGAACGTGAGGGAGCATGCCAGTGTGATGGCTATTGCCGTTGTTAAATAGAATTTCTTCATAATTTTATTTTTTGTGATTAGTATCTTTGTTTATAAGTCTCATATTGGTCTTCTACCTTGTGCACATAGGCCACGGTCTCGCCACTGCGGAAGTACCCGTAGTGGCACACGGGGTCGCTGTAGTACTTCTCTATCGATTTCCACTTGAGGGCTTCCTCCACATTGTCGTACCACAACTGCGCATCTTTGCCATACTTCTGGGCAAGCCTGATAGCATCGACGATGTGCGACATGCCGCCGTTGTAGGCTGCAAGTACAAATTTCATGCGCTCCTGGCTGTTGCTCACATACTTGCTGAAGTATCTGTCGAGATAGTTGAGCTCGCTCACGGCGCATTGCACGTTGACCTCGGGGTCGAAAAGCCGCTCGGGGTCTATTCCCAGCGAGCGTGCTCCGCTTGGCATGATTTGCATGAGTCCCCTTGCACCAGCCCACGACACCTCGTTGGGCGAAAAGTCCGACTCGGTGCGGGCAATGGCGGCGAGCAGCAGCCAGTCGTAGGGGCAGCGACGTGCATATTTCTTGAAGAGCTCGTCGTAGGCCGAGATATCGCCGCTGTGTTTCACATAGTTCTTGCCGCCAGCAGCACTGGCCGATGAGCCTGAAGAACTTGATGTGCGGTTTTGCTCAAAGTAGCGATTGGCAATGTCCTCGGTGTAGAGCAGCGTGCGTTCGTTTGTGCTCCAGGCATCGATCGTGTCGGCCAGCCAGTCGTCGTTGAGGTTGACGGCCCACGACGAGCGTTGTGGAAAACTCACGTCGAGCCCGATGTCGATGTTGTTGTAGTAGGACTTGTCGATCTTGGCGATATCGTTGTCGGCCAGCGTGAGTGGGATGGTGCCGTTGTTCACGCCCTCGATGAGGTTCTCGACATTGACGGTGTCGCTCTCTACAGTGTGGATGTTGATTCCGCCCCCTATCTCACTGTCGAGGTTGCGCAACCGGGATTCGTATTTGGAGCCTTTCTCTACATATATGGTTTTACCCACGAGCTGGGTCACATTGCTGATGCGTCGCCGCGACTTGGGTTGCACCAGCACTTGATAGGTGGTGTTGGTCTCGCCGCAGTGCAGCACTTTCTCGTTGAACTCGGCCGTGACGGGGATCTCATATACCAGCAGGTCGACTTTCTTGGTCTTTATCATGTCGATGAGGGTGTGCATGTTGGGCGCAACCTTAAATTGCAACTTTATTTTCTTTGCTTTGGCAAAGTCGCACACGCGGTCATAGTCGTAGCCCAAGGTGTCGCCACGGTACAGGAAGAAGCTGGTGGGACTGTAGAGTGTGCCCACCCTCAATGTGTCGGGCATCTTGTGTGTCTCGACCACTACTCGCGGCGACGTGGCGCAAGACTGCCACAGCAGTGCCGTGAGTAGCAGTAGCAAGATAGTGTGTGCAGCAAGATGCCTCATGATAAAGTAGAAGAAAATGTTGTAAATCAGTATTCAAAAGTGCCTTCAGCACTCTTGATAGTAAGCCTGTTGCATTCGCCTGTCTCGACGTGACCTATGACTTGGGCATCGATGTTGAACGACTTGGCAATGTCGATGACCTCCTGTGCCTCGGCCTGGTCGACATATATTTCCATGCGGTGGCCCATGTTGAAGACTTTGTACATCTCCTTCCAGTCGGTACCCGACTCTTGCTTGATGAGCTTAAACAGGGGTGGAATGGGGAAGAGGTTGTCTTTTATCACGTGCTTGTTTTCTACAAAGTGCATGACCTTGGTTTGAGCGCCCCCCGTGCAGTGCACCATGCCGTGCACCTTGTTTCTCATTTGGTCAAGCACGACCTTGATGACCGGTGCATAGGTGCGGGTAGGAGAGAGCACAAGTTGGCCCACATTCACGGGCATCCCGTCGATGACGTCGGTGAGCAGTTTTGAGCCCGAATACACCAACTCTTCAGGGATGGCCCGGTCGTAGCTCTCGGGATACTTTGTGGCCAGATACTTGGCAAAGACATCGTGGCGTGCCGAGGTGAGGCCGTTGCTGCCCATGCCGCCGTTGTACTGGCGCTCATAGGTTGCCTGCCCGTAGCTGGCGAGACCCACAATCACGTCGCCTGCCTTGATGTTGGCATTGTCGACGACCTGGTCGCGGCGCATGCGGCAGGTGACGGTGCTGTCGACAATGATTGTGCGCACCAGGTCGCCCACGTCGGCGGTTTCGCCGCCAGTCGAGACGATGTTGACACCGGCATTATTCATCTCGTCGATAAATTCCTGCGTGCCGTTGATTACTGCCGAAATCACCTCGCCGGGTATCAGGTTCTTGTTGCGGCCAATGGTCGACGAGAGCAGAATGTTGCTTGTGGCGCCCACACACAGCAGGTCGTCGATGTTCATGACCACGGCGTCTTGAGCCACGCCTTTCCACACGCTCAGGTCGCCGGTCTCTTTCCAGTACACATAGGCGAGCGACGACTTTGTGCCTGCGCCGTCGGCATGCATGATGTTGCAGTAGTTGGGGTCGCCGGCCAGCAGGTCGGGAATGATTTTGCAGAAGGCAAGCGGATACAGCCCCTTGTCGATTTTCTTGATGGCGTTGTGCACGTCTTCTTTAGATGCCGACACGCCGCGCATGTCGTAACGTTGAGAACTCATGTGAAGTGTTGTTGTTTAAAAATAAGTCTTCAATAAAATGAAATAAACCAGTGTGGCCGGGCAGGCCATCAGGAAGCTGTCGAGCCGGTCGAGAAAGCCACCATGCCCTGGGATGATGTGGCTGGTGTCTTTGACTCCCACGGTGCGCTTGAGTAGCGATTCAGAGAGATCGCCCAGCGTGCCGAAAATCGGCACAATGAGCCCCATCCCTATCCAGCCCCACAGGGGCAGCGGGATGTCGTTGGAGCTCATCGGAAAGTACTGGCCCATGTAACTGCCCAGCACAGCAGCAACGACGATGCTCGCAATGGCACCGCCCCAGAAGCCTTCCCACGACTTGTGGGGAGATATGCGCTCAAAAAGCTTGTGCTTGCCTATGGCGCTGCCCACCAGATAGGCCCCCGAGTCGTTGACCCACAACAGGATGAAAATGGCCAGCAGCATCATGGGGCTGCCCACTGCACATATTGAGTTGGCCATACCCATGGGCACGGCTACAAATGCGATGCCGTAGAAACTCCTCTCAAGGCTGTGCACAGCATGGGTGATAGGGCTGTATAGCTGCAGGGGCACCCTGACAAGCAGGTAGATGATAATGGGCAGCATCCAGAACGAACGTGAGCCCGAGGCGGTATCGGCTGTGCCCGAGTACATCAAGAAAAAAGCCAGAAACACGCCCACACCGCCCAGGATGTCGATGATAGTAAACAATGGCGACATGACGTCGCCTTCTTGAGTGACTTTGTATACTTCCCATAAGCACAAGGCGGTCAACAGCCCAAATACCACGAGAAACAAGATGGGAGTGTATCGTATTGTCATGATTGCAAGCACGACAAGCACGACATATATGCTTCCCGAGAGTATACGTGTGAGTAAATTTTTCACTGTCCAATCTTATTTGTAATGCACAAAATTAAGCCATTTATTTGACGTTTCAAAATTTACCCTGTTTCGATATAATATTATGCATGTTGACGCGTTATAATATTGTGATTTTTTAACAGACCTGCCTATGCAGGCGGATTCCAGAAGCAAGTGCAAAGTTACGCTATTTTTCTTTAATCATGTCTTTGGGCTTTCGAAATCCGTTTTTCTTTCTTGGCCTGTTGTTTAATTTTTCGATGATGCTCTTGACATATAGCCTTGAAATTCCCCTAAAGTCCGTCTTCTTCGGAATATATTGCCTGATGAGCCCGTTCATGTTCTCGATAGCTCCCTTCTCCCACGAGCAGTACGGATGTGCGAAGTAAACTTTCGTGTTAAGTTCCCTCGCAATGATTTCGTGTGCGGCAAACTCCGGCCCGTTGTCTGTCGTTATCGACCTTACAGGCAACCCGCTCTCCCGTATGAGTCTCACCACGGCATATGCCAGTGGAACGGCCTGCTTTCCCGTATCGAGTTTCTCCATGAGCATAAAGCAGCTCCTCCTCTCAACCAGAGTAACGATGGCACCTTTGCCTTCCTTTCCTACGATGGTGTCCATCTCCCAGTCTCCTATGGTCTGTCCATAGTCCGTTTCCGGTCTTTCGTCAATGGAGAGGCGGTTGGGAATATGCGCCTTGGTGGTAAGCAAGGACTTTTGCCTTGGTCTGCCTCCATGCCTGAGGTGCTTTCGGATGTTGTCCCCGTAATGTGGGGAAAGGGCCGCTATCCAGTTGTATATGGTTGACTTGGACACCGTGATGCCCTCTTTCTTGCCAAGCCATCCGGCGACTTCCTCCGGCGACCACTGCTCCTTACGGATAAGTTCAAAAACACGGCTGCGTACATAGGGAGCGATACGGCGATTGCCAGGTGTCCTGGCCTTGCGTCGTTTGACTTTCAATACGGCCGTACGTGCGTCATAAACGCCTTTAGCATTAGAATTACGCCTTCGCTCACGAGAAACCGTGCTTACTGACACACCAATAGTCTCGGCTATGAAACTAAGTGAGAATTTCGTTTGGAGTAGCACACTTATTGTGTATCTTTGCTCCGAGGTTAATTGTTTATACATCACAATACAAAATTAATTAATCTTAGGGAGGGGAACGAAAGATCTCCTCTTTTTTTGTATTGCTTAAGTTATCCGCCAATGCTCTTTGGGGGCTTCGCGCCCCCAGCCGCAAGGCAAACCTCCGCGGTGTTTTTCATGTTTTAATGCACCGCAGAGTTTTGCACTTCTAATTGGAATTAGCAGTTTATGCGTTTCTGTCATTTGTTTGTATTAGCCCTTGCCCTGTTTGTGATGCTGGCGTGCACGTCTCGTGGCGGCAAGAAGGTAGCGGCCAGTTCTGCGACAGCAGCAACACTGCCGCCTGGCTGCGTTGATCTTTCGGGCGGTTATGGGGCCGACACGGCTTCGTCGGCCTTTTATTACCGAGGGCGCCTGATGGTGGTGAGTGATGCTGGCTCGTTCAGGGTGCTGGCCGACGGTTATGCAGCCGATGACTCGTCGGGCTATTTCGAGGGCAGGCCGTTCAGGGCGCAGTTCCCGCACACGTTGGCTGCGGTGGGTGGCGGCTATGCCAAAGATCGTTTCAGTGCCTATTATCGTGGTCGAGAGATTGCCACTGCCCAAGCCGGCACTTTCAAGCATGAGGGTGGCGACACGGCCCGCGACCAGCTCGACGTCTACATCAAGGGCGTGAAACAGTATTCCCGTTAAAATGTATATTATAGATATATGAGTTCTATCAACTATGATCTGAAGAAAATCAAGGGCATCGCCTTTGATGTTGATGGCGTGTTGTCGCCATCGACGATACCTCTTTCTCCCGACGGCGAGCCATTGCGCATGGTGAGCATAAAGGATGGCTATGCGCTGCAGCTGGCTGTGAAGCATGGCTACAACATCGCCATCATCAGCGGCGGCAACACTCGTGCTGTGCACACGCGTTTCTCTGCATTGGGCATCGACGACATCTATATGGGGGTCGCCGTGAAGCTCCCCGTGTTTGAGCAGTGGCTTGCCAAGTGCGGCCTGAGCCGTGACGAGGTGGCCTTTGTGGGTGACGACATTCCCGACTTGCCCGTGATGCAGGCTGCCGGTCTATCGGTTGCTCCTGCCGATGCCGCCCCCGAGCTCAAGACAGTGGCACGCTACATTTCGCCCTGCAACGGCGGCTATGGTGTGGGACGCGACTTGCTCGAGCAGGTGATGAAGGCTCATGGCGACTGGCTCGACGACAAGCACGCATTTGGATGGTAGGTTTAAAAAAAGTGTTTTCTTTACATATTATGTTAGACAATTTAAAGAAATATGATATCGTTCTGGCCAGTGGTTCACCACGCAGGCGAGAGTTGCTTGAAGGGCTTGGACTAAGTTTTCGGGTCGAGGTAATAAAGGGCATCAAAGAGTGCTATCCGCCTACACTGCCAGTAGATGAAGTGCCCGAATATCTCTCCCGGCTCAAGTCTCATGCCTATAATGTGACCGGCAACGAGCTTCTCATCACTGCCGATACCGTTGTTGTGCTTGGCGGTGAGTTGATAGGCAAGCCCCACGGCGAGCAGGAAGCGCGTGAAATGCTGCACAAGCTCTCGGGCAACACCCACACTGTGGTTACAGGCGTCACCATTGCCACTGTGCACGGGTCAGCATCGTTCAGCTGCAAGTCGCAGGTGGAATTTGCCGTGCTCACCGACGAGGAAATTGATTACTATGTCGACCGTTACCAGCCTCTCGACAAGGCTGGCAGCTATGGCATACAGGACTGGATAGGCTACATGGGCATTAAGGGTATAAACGGCTCGTTTTACAACGTGATGGGATTGCCTGTGCAGCGCCTCTACTCGGTGTTGAAGTCGATGTAGGCACAATACTTCGTGTCGCTGAAAATGGGAGTCAGGTACAACCGGTTGGCTACCTCTCCGTCCTGAAAGCCAGTGCTGCTATGAGCGATTGAAAATTGGCCGCGTTTGCCCATCATCATTCCCACTGCGCTCGACACGACTCCCATGGTTGTGCGCAGGTTCATTTCCACGCAAGGGTCGAGCTTGATATCCCCCCTGTCGTCTCGGTAAAGAATCATGTCGATGCCCACGTGACCGAGGTAGCCGGGGTCGATGATTGTGCCGAGTATCTCGACAAGGCAGGCCTTGATGTCGTCGATGGCGGGGCATTGTTTCTTTATAAGTTTTGATAAATTGCTTGTGGTTTCGACAAGGCCGTGGTTGTACTGGCTGTGGAAGTCGGTGCTGAAGACCGAGTATCCTACAAAGTCGACGTCGCTGCCATTGCAATAGAACTCCAAGGCAAAGTCGGCAGTCTTGTCGAGCCCTGTCTCGCACAGGAGCGAGCCTTGGCGCTTCAAGGCCCCGTTGCACCAGTTTCTAAAGTAAGGGTCGGTCGCATCTACAACGTGATACACGCCCTTGCCACTGCCTGACCATGGTGTTTTCACATAGCAGCCTGGGTGTCGACTTGCAAAGTCGAGCACAGCCTGCAGCGTGTCGACTTCGACAGGAACAGGAGAGAATTTCTTTTCAAGCCGTTGTTCAAGTTCGTGGTGTATTAAGATGGTGGTGCGGCGGTGCGACAGTTGCCGCAAGTGGTCGAGCACACGCTCGGCGGGCAGACTCTCGGGCTGTGCCCCAAGCCTGATGAGCCGTTTGCGCTCTACACGGTTCCATCCCCACGGGAAAAAGGTGGCTGTGGCATGGTTCTTGATTTCCTGCGGCAGTATCGCCATGACCCGGCTTTGCATGTCATTCACCCACGACTTGGCCTCGACGTCGGGCACTACAAGCAGCGAGCCCGCGTCGGCATACCACAAGGGTAGTGCTGCGAGGTCGTGTTGCAGCTGCCTGGCATGCGGGGGAGCCACATAGTGGTCGCCGCCTTGGGCCAGTGCCAGGTCGTGGTCGGGATTGAAAAGGTAGATTTTCTGCATCTGGGGCACAAAGTTACTAATAAAGTCAACAAAAATCCTGCCAAAGCGTTGACAAGTGTGATTTATTTTTTAACTTTGCACAAAAATATAAGAAACTGAATATGAAAGCTACTTTATACAACGAGCAATCGCAACCCATTGAGCCAGTCGACGAGCACAAGCTTGCTATAGCAACCGAGAAACCTGCCAAGGTTGAGCCGCCTCGCCAGAGCTACTACATCGTCAATTACAAAACGCTTGTGAAGCCCACAATCATTGCCTTTGTGATTTTTGTGATTTGGATTGTCGCTGAGTTTGTGTTTTAAGGGCTTGAAAATTGGGTGATTATATCAATTGGCTGAAAAATTTCGAAAAAAAGTTGCCCAAAACTATTGACAAGTAAAAAAAAGTTTGTAACTTTGCAACCGCAATTGGGAAGGTAACCACAACGTAACCGAGACAATTGCTAGAGAACATTAAACATTTTGGCCCATTAGCTCAATTGAATAGAGTGTCTGACTACGGATCAGAAGGTTATAGGTTTGAATCCTATATGGGTCACAATCAACAAAGTCAACTGGTTTGTATTCAACTGGTTGACTTTTGTTTTTTTACTGAATTTTTCCGAGAAACCCTGTGTCGAGTTGGGCTCGACATGGGTTATTTATTTTGCTACCAGTAGATGATGGCTAAACACTTTATAAGATAGAATGATTGAAATCGACGATGGCAGCGACATGCTCGACGTGTGGGCAGTGGCCGACAGCATTGCAACTGTGGCACAGGCCGTGTGCCCCAGCGGGGTGTGGGAGCTCAGGTATTGTGGTGGCGGCACCTTTGTGCTTGAGCTGAATGCTCACTTGGGCAACGAGCAGGGATGCGCGGCTTGCGCCCAGTTTTACCAGCAGGCCGACTATGAGGGCGAGGGCGAGCATGGCAGTCGCTTTGCAATAACTGCCCAACTCGATTGATTTAGTCGTTTCAAAAGTTGCACTTTGCCACTGGATTGATTAATTTTGTGCTACATTTTTGTTTGTTATGGAGAATAAGGAACTTGTTGAGATCATCTCGGAGAAGCTGGGTCGCAGCAAGAGCGACGTGGGCAAGCTTGCGACGGCACTGTGCGACGTGATCGAAGAGCGCTGTGGCGCTCTCGACAGCGTGGCCGTGCCGGGCTTTGGCACCTTTGAGGGCAAGAAGAAAAACGAGCGTGTGATGGTGAATCCCAGCAATGGCAAGCGCATGCTGGTGCCTCCAAAGATCACCTTGAATTTCAAGGTGAGCAATGTGTTGAAAACCCGACTTAAAAATAACGCTTGATCCCCATGAACAATAAAATCACATTTCCCGAACTCGTCGACATGGTGGCCAAGAAGGCCGGTACCAGCAAGCGTGTGGCCGAATTGTTTCTTAAGGAGCTTTTCGCCACAGTGACGCAAGCACTCGCTGCTGGAGAGAGTGTGAAAGTCAAGGGTATTGGCTCTTTCAAGGTCATCCAGGTGAATGCTCGTCGCAGTGTGAATGTGAATACTGGCGAAGAAATTGAGATACCAGGGCACCGCAAGTTGACTTTCGTGGCCGACAAGGCCATGGCCAAGGCTGTCAATCAGCCTTTTGCCCAGTTCGACACTGTGGTCTTGAACGATGATGTGACCGATGAGCAACTTGCCGCTGTCGACCAGGAACCTATAGCATCGAGCAATACAAACGACGAGGACGAAGCACCCCTTGAGCAGACCCCTGAGGCCGGCAGCGAGAAGCAGGCTGAGGCCGACGTAGAGGAAGCCATGGCTGCTGTGGTTAAGAGCTCTGCTGTTCCTGCCGATGAGGCAACTGAGGACGAGCCTGCCGACGAGCAGATAGAGACTCCTCCTGCCTTTGTGCCTACGTCATCGACTGTCGGGCTTTCGGCCCAGGAGTCAGCTGCATCATCCGAGCCACAACCCACAATTTCGCAGCCAGTGCAGCAGGATGATCAGGATGATCAGTCAGAATGTGAGGAGCCCATGGCGGGCGAAGACGAGCACACAGTGCAGCACTTGGAAACTGACGGTGACGGGCCAGTTGGAGATGGTGAGCACAGCCAAGAAGACGATCATGCGGTCGAGACTGCCGATGACGATACCTGCGATGAGCAACTCGCCGATGACAATGACGGCCGCATCGAAGCCGAGAAACAGAAGCGGCGCATCATGCATCGCTCTTTGCTCGAGGGCTTCGTTGTAGGTGTGGTTACTACAATCATCGTGTTGCTGGTGAGCTATCGTGTTTACCTGATGAAGTGTCCCAAAGGCGAGCGTTCCGCCGTTGGTGTCACGGCTGTCGACGCGGTAAAGCCAGCCCAGCCCAGTGCGCGCAAGATTGCATCGTCGCGTGTACCTCAGGGCAGGGCCGAGCGTGCAGCCACACCAGTTGCCAAAATCGAAGCTGCACCAGCAAGGGCCCAGGTTCAGCAGACGGTATACGACACCATCAAACCCAGTACCACGCTCAACCGCATGAGCTCTAAACACTATGGCAAAGGTGTGTTTTGGGTATACATCTACGAAGAAAACAAGGCGGTCATCAACGATCCCAACATGATTCCCATGGGCACGCGGCTCGTGATACCCCCCGCATCTAAATATGGCATCGACAAGAACAATCCTGCCAGTGTCGAGGCGGCCAAGAAAAAGCAGTCGCAAATCTACAATCGCATGCTCAAGAAAGGCAGCGCAGCCGGCAAGCGAACGGTCAAAGCCGCCGTAGGCAGCGGCAGCAAGAATAGACATGTTGCTGGCAAGCGACATGCAAAACATTGACAATAGCGGTGCCATGACGAGAGCGGTCACATTTCTCAGCCTAAATGTGACCGCGCTTTGGTTCACGTACTGTTGCGGCATGTTTTGCACTACCCACTACAGTGGCAATTTCAACATTTAAGCGATTTAACTTAATTAAGTAAATTATAACTACAATCTTTATCACGTTTTTAGGGCAAAATCATAATTTTGCACAACAAAAATGGAGAATAAAAACAAA
This sequence comes from Sodaliphilus pleomorphus, assembly GCF_009676955.1. GTDB lineage: Bacteria > Bacteroidota > Bacteroidia > Bacteroidales > Muribaculaceae > Sodaliphilus > Sodaliphilus pleomorphus. The sequence continues at coordinate 3,253,607 of NZ_CP045696.1, forward strand.
AATATAACGAAGTACAAAAAAATATATCATTTGCAGCTATGGGAGAGTCTGTCAATATAAGAGAATTAAATGACTTAATTGCAAGTAAGAGTAACTTTGTGAGCATGATACAACAGGGCATGGACCAGACTATCGTGGGCCAGAAGCACCTTGTCGACTCATTGCTCATCGCCCTGCTGGCCAACGGGCATGTGCTGCTTGAGGGTGTGCCAGGCCTGGCCAAGACCTTGGCCATAAAAACACTGTCGCAGCTCATCGATGCCAAGTTCAGCCGCATCCAGTTTACCCCCGACTTGTTGCCTGCCGACGTTGTGGGAACAATGGTCTACAGTGTGCAGAAAGAAAAGTTTGAGACCAAAAAGGGTCCTGTGTTTGCCAACTTTGTGCTTGCCGACGAGATTAATCGTGCTCCTGCCAAGGTGCAGAGTGCTTTGCTCGAAGCCATGCAAGAGCGACAGGTGACCATAGGCGACCAGACGTTTGCTCTCGACGACCCGTTTCTTGTGCTTGCCACCCAGAACCCGATCGAGCAAGAAGGCACCTATCCGTTGCCTGAGGCTCAGGTTGACCGTTTCTTGATGAAGGTGGTGATAGGCTACCCCAACAAGGAGGAGGAGAAACAAATTGTGCGCATGAACATCAGTCCTTCTCGGCCCAACATTCAGCCTTTGGTGAGTCCGCGCGACATCATCGAGACCCGCGACGTTGTCAACAAAATCTATATCGACGAAAAAATAGAACGATATATCGTCGACATTGTTTTTGCCACACGTTTCCCCGACGATTACCGCCTGTCCGACCTCAAGAGCATCATTTCATTTGGCGCTTCGCCGCGAGCATCGATAAGCATGGCGCTTGCAGCACGTGCCTATGCCTTCTTGCGAGGTCGCGGCTACGTGATTCCTGAGGACGTGCGTGCCGTGTGTCACGATGTAATGCGCCATCGTCTGGGCCTTTCCTATGAGGCCGAGGCCAACAATATCAGCGCCGACGAGGTCATAAGCGAGATTCTCGACAAGGTAGCCGTGCCATAGCGACCGCTTGGCTGAGCGTTGTGCTTAGACCATAGTCTTCCTATTTTTACGTGTGTCACGCAAGGCACCGTCATAAATGCTGTAACAATTATGGATGCGAGTGAATTAATATCTAAAGTCAGGAAAATAGAAATCAAGGCCAAGGGTTTGTCGCAGAATGTGTTTGCTGGCGAGTACCATTCGGCTTTCAAAGGGCGCGGCATGACCTTCAGCGAAGTGCGTGAGTACCAGTATGGCGACGATGTGCGCGACATTGACTGGAATGTGACTGCACGCAGCAATCGCCCCTATGTCAAAGTCTACGAGGAGGAACGTGAGCTCACTGTCATGTTGCTTGTAGATGTGAGCGGAAGCCAGGACTTTGGCGCCGTGGGCGATTCAAAGCGGGAAATGATGACCCAGGTTGCTGCCACTCTTGCCTTTTCGGCTATCGAGAACAACGACAAGGTGGGCGTGATTTTCTTCAGCGACAAGATAGAAAAATTCATTCCGCCCAAGAAGGGACGCAAGCACATCCTGCTTGTTTTGCGCGAGCTGCTCGACTTCACACCCGAGAGCAAGGGCACCGACTTGAACCGCGCTTTGGAGTTTCTCACCAGTGCCCTCAAGCGTCGGTGCACAGCCTTCTTGATAAGTGATTTTATAGATGAGCACGACTATTACAAGGCTTTGTCGATAGCCAACAGCAAGCACGATGTGATAGCCATTCAAGTCTATGATAAGCGTGAGGCCACGATGCCCAATGTGGGCTTGATGCGAGTAGCCGATGCCGAGAACGGCGCCGAGCGTTGGGTCGACACTGGCAGCAAGCATGTGCGTCAGGCTTTTGACCGCTGGTGGTACAAGCGCCAGCTCAACATGAGCGACACGTTGCGCCGCAGTCGCGTCGACCTGGCCTCGATTGCTACCGACGAGGACTATGTAAAAGCCCTCATGGGCATGTTCAAGCGTCGGGTTGTTACACATTAGTCTGTTTCAACTTTAATGATGAAAGATGAAATCATATAAAAAATATCTCACGTTATGCTTGGCTATGCTTGTCATGCCCGTATGGGCAATGGCGGGCAATGCCACCCTCACAGCCAAAATCGACACCCTGCATGTACTCATGGGCAAGACTCGTGTGGTGTCGCTCCAGCTGGTGAAGGACAAGAGCATGAGAGGGGAGTTTTTGTGCGACAAGGTCGACACGGTCAATGCACATGTCGAGATTGCGCACAGGCCCACACCCAAAGTGACCTCACTGGGAAGCGACCGCGAGCAAATCGATAAGCAACTCGTGATTCAGGCTTTTGAACCAGGCGAGTATTCGGTTGGACCATTTGTTTATATTGCTGGTCGCGACACATTGAAATCCAACGTGTTGCGATTGCGTGTCGACTCGATAAAAGTGAATGAGAAGGGCGATATCAAGGATTTTGCTCCAGTCATCAAGCCACCCTACAAGTTCTTTGACTGGGTGCCCGATTTTGTCACTCACTTGTGGTGGCTGTGGCTCTTGGGCGCTATCCTTGCTGCTGCCACGTGGTACTACTATAAGTTTATGCGCAAGGGCAAGAACCCCTTTAAGCGGGAGAAGAAGCGTCTTCCCCCTTACGAGGAGGCCATGCAGCGTCTCGCGTTGCTCAAGGCCCAGCAGCTGTGGCAGAACAACCAAGAAAAGGAATACTACACAGGTCTCACCGATATATTGCGAGTGTATATCGACCGTCGTTTCCACGTCAACGCCGTTGAAATGACATCAACCCAAATCATCGAGTCGCTCAAGCAGAACCCCGAGACCAAACTTGTAAACGACCAGCTGAGCGAGATACTTGCCATGGCCGATTTCGTGAAATTTGCAGGCCAGCGTCCCCTTGCCGACGACAATGAGCGTTCGATGGCTCGGGCTGAGAATTTTGTGGAGGCTACAAAGCCTGTTGTGGTTGTGGCACATGGAGAAGAAGACAGTGTCGCAGCCTCAGATTATGAAACAGGAAAGGAGGCAACAAAATAATGATGAATTTAGCACATCCTGGCTACTTGTGGCTGTTTTTGCTTTTCATCCCGCTCATTGCATGGTATGTGTGGTGCGAGAAGCATGGCAGTGCCAGCCTTAGGCTGTCGTCGACCTCTGCTTTTTCCAGCACGGGTACCAGCTGGAAAATATGGGTGAAACACCTCATGTTTGGCTTCAAACTGGCTGCTTTGGGCTGCCTCATTGTGATACTGTGCCGGCCGCAGACCTACGACCGCTGGGCAACGAGCGATGCCGAAGGCACCGATATCGTGATGGCTGTCGACATCTCGGCCAGCATGCTGTCGAAGGATTTAAAGCCCAATCGGCTGGAGGCCGCCAAGCAAGTGGCCAAAGACTTTGTGATGAAACGTCAGAACGATGAGATAGGTCTTGTCATCTTTGCCGGCGACGGCTTTACTCAAGTACCGATGACTACCGACAATGCACTGCTCGTGAATGCAATCGGAGAGCTCGATGTGCGCATGCTCGACAGCAATGGCACTGCCATAGGCGACGGTATTGCCACAGCCATCAATCGCATCAAGGGCGGTAAAGCAAAGTCGAAGAGCATCATCCTGATTACCGATGGCACCAACAACACAGGCGTTGTCGCTCCGCTCACGGCGGCTCAGATTGCTGCTCGCGACTCAATACGCATCTACACCATAGGTGTGGGCACACGCGGCACCGCGCTCACCCCCTATGCTCAGGATTTTGCAGGCAACTTGCTCTACAAGCCCATGCCGGTAACTATCGATGAGCCCACCTTGCAGCGCATAGCCTCAATCACTGGCGGCAAGTATTTTCGGGCTACTGGCAATGGGGTGTTGAATAATATATTTAATGAGATTGACAAGTTGGAGAAAACAAAAATCGACGTGCAGCACTTCAGCAACACACAAGACAATTATATGCCCTGGGCCTATGCCTTGCTGCTGCTTGTGCTCATCGACATGCTTGTGGAATACACGGTGCTGCGCCGCGTTCCGTAGTTTCCTTCTTTTTGTTACAATTGTTTAATTTAATGAATATAAGGATTTAAGACTATGTTTAGTTTTGCTAATCCACAATATTTATACCTGCTTCTCTTGCTGCCCATTGTTGCTGTGATATTTTGGGCAGCACGCAGGGGGCGTGCTCGCAACATTGCACGTTTTGGCCAGCCGGCACTCGTGGCTGGCCTGATGCCTGATGTGTCGCGTTACAAGCCGTGGATCATTCTTTCGCTTCGGTTGCTGTTGCTGGCTTGCGTGGTTGTCATCCTGGCACGGCCCAGGGCAGGCGCCAAGCAGACCAATACTACCGTGCATGGTGTAGAGGTGATGGTGTGTGTCGATGTGTCCAACTCGATGAATGCTGCAGCCGACGACAACATGAGCGAGATAAGCCGTCTGCAACGCAGCAAGATGTTGATGCAGAAACTTATCGACAAGCTCCAGGGCAACAAGGTGGGCCTCATCGTCTTTGCCGGACAGGCCTACATGCAGATGCCGCTCACGCCCGATGCACAAAGCGCCAAAATGTATCTCAACGAGATAAGCACTACCATGGCCCCCTCGCAGGGTACCGCCATTGGGGGCGCTATTGCCATGGCCGAGAGCTCGTTTTCCAAGAACCCTCACACGCAGAAGTCGATCATTGTCATTACCGATGGCGAGAACTTTGAGGACGATGCTGTGGGAGCCGCTAAGCAGGCTCGCAAGGCAGGCATTCAAGTAAATGTGGTCGGCATAGGTTCGACCAAGGGCTCTCCCATACCCACGGCACATGGCTACATGACCGACGATCAAGGCAAGGAGGTGCTCACTCGTCTCGACGAGAGCGACGCCCAGAAGATTGCTGCCGCTGGCAGGGGCGTATATGTAAACGGGGCCTCCAACGAGGCTGTCGACGACATTCACCAGGCATTGCAAAAACTGTCGAAGAGCGACTTGGGCTCTTATGTCTATACCCTTGCCGATGAGCAATTCCCCGTTTTTGCCTGGATCGCATTGGTGCTTCTCATTGCCCAAATGCTGGTGATTGACCGTAAAAACCCGTGGTTGAAAAAGTACAATTTCTTTACAAAAGAACAGAAACATGAAACACAAGCTTAAAATAAGGTTTTGGCCACTGCTCGTGTTGTTGCTCATGCCGTGCACGGTTGTTGCTCAGGCCCAGCAGCCTGTAACTGTGAAACAGGAACGCAACCATGTGCGTGCCGGCAACCGCCTTTACCAGGCAAAGCGCTACAACGATGCCGAGGTAGAATACCGCAAGGCTCTTGAGGCCAATCCGCGGTCGGCCATGGCCCAGTTCAATCTGGCCAGTGCGCTCCTGCGCGAGGATGCCGCCAGCGGTGCCAAGGCCCAGCAGCAAGCGAGCAAGCAGCACAGCGAGGCTGTGCGCCTGCTCACCAACCTGGAAAAGTCGTGCTCTGACCCCGACATTGCCAGCAAATCCAGCTATGACCTGGGCAACTTGCTCTATAAGCAGCAAAACTACCAGGAGGCAATTGCACACTATGAGCAAGCACTGCGCAAGAACCCCGGCTATGACAATGCCCGTTACAACTTGCGCATGGCTCAGCTCAAACTCAAGCAGAGCAAAAACAACAAGCAGAACAAGAACAATAAAAACGACAAAAACAAAGGCAAGAACAAGAACAAGAATAAAGACAAAAATCAGAACAAGCAAAATCAGCAGAATAAGCAGGATCAAAAGCGCAAACAGCGGCAAGGCGGCATGAGCAGCGATAATATGGACCAGATACTGCGCACGATGCAGAATCAGGAGAATGCTACTCGTCAACGCGTTGAGCAGCGCAAGGCACAGATGCAGGCTGGCGAACGTGCCCGCACGCAATACAAATGGTAAACGATGAATAAACGCAGTTATCACATAGTCGTTGCATTGCTGCTATACCTGACAGCTTCACTGCCAGGTGTGGCTCAGTCGCTCAGGTATGCAGGCGGCGGCAGTATGGGCGACAACAAGTTCCAATTGGTTTATGAACTCACGGGTGCTCGTAGCGCAGGGGGCATCGTTCCGCCTGCTATCGACGGGGCTAAGTGCATCTATGCCTCGGGCGCCGAAAAAATAGGAGAGAGCTCGTCGGTGGTGGTTGTAAACCGCAAGGTTGTTGAAAACACCAGTAGTGGCACCTATCGTTACACACTCACCTACAAGGCTGAGAAAACAGGCCGCCTCAAGGTGGGCGTTGCGCAGGCAACTGCCAACGGCCACAAAGTGACTGCGCCAGGCTTGACCGTTGTAGTCTCTGGCCACGTGCAGCGCGGTCCATCGATTGCACAGCAAGTGGCTGCCATGTCGGGCGGTCCGGTCAACATGGCCGATCCTTTTACCCAGACGGCCAACAAACCCATCAGCAACAAGGATCTATATGTGCGCATCGAGATGTCGAAGCCCAAGGTCTACGAGCAGCAGGCTGTGGTGTGCACCATCAAGCTCTATACCAAGTTTCCGATACGTCCCGAAATCATTCCACTCAAGCAGCCATCGTTCACAGGATTCTTGATTGAGGAGATTCAGAATGTGGGACAAGTCAATATTGAGAATGTGGGTGGGCAGAATTATTACACCGCTGTGCTCAAGAAGTGCATTCTCTATCCTCAACAGTCGGGCACACTCACTATCAACTCGGGCGAGTTCGATATCACCCCTGTGCAACGCGATGTGTATGTGGGGCTCAACAGCGCCATCGCAGTGCCTCACGACACCAAGCTGCGCGTGAAGTCAAATTCCGCCAGTGTTCACATTCTGCCGTTGCCCAATCCTCGTCCTGCCGGCTTTACGGGCGCTGTGGGCAGCTTCTCGGTGAAAACCCAGGTCTCTCCCGCGCAATTGAAAACTTTCCAGCCCGCCACGTTCACCTATGTGGTAACTGGTTCGGGCAACATCAAGTATATCAAGGCTCCCGATGTGAAATTTCCCAAGGAATTTGACACCTACGATCCACAAAACAAAATCAACACCAGTGCCGAGGGCAACGATGTGCGCGGCACGGTCACGTTTACCTACCAGTTTATTCCACAATATGTGGGCAAGTTCAAGATTCCTGCCAGCGATTTTGTCTACTTCAATCCTGGCACTGGCCGGTATGAAACCATACATGTGCCCGAGCTCACGCTTGATGTGGCCAAGGGGGCAGGCAAGCCGTCGAGCCACTACAAGAAGATGCAAGACATGATGACCGACATCAATGCCCTGCACAAGGGCGACTTGAATGTGAGCAGGCAACACAGCTACTATATTGCTCAGCCTGGCTACTGGTTGTGGTTCCTTGTGCCGGCATTGCTTCTTGCTGCCGTGGTCGTCTACTGCCGCAAGTTGTTGCGAGAGCGTGCCGATGTGAAGCTCATGCGCACCAAGCGAGCAAGCAAGCTGGCACAGAAGCGTCTCAAGCGTGCCAAGAAGTATATGGCTGCCAGCGACGCCAATGCCTTCTATGCCGAGGTCCTCAATGCCACATGGGGCTACTTGGGCGACAAGCTCACGATACCGGTATCGGAGTTGAGCAAGGACAATATCGACAGTGAGCTTGAAAAGTATGGTGTTGATGCCGACTTGCGTACTGCCACCCTTGAGCTGCTCGACAAGTGCGAGTTTGCCCAGTATGCACCTCAGCTTGCAAGTGGCGATTTGAAAACTGTATTTGACCAGGCGGCCTCGTTGATGGATCGTCTTGAAAGCGTGAAACGCAAAAAGAATATAGCACAATCATGAAAAAGATATTATGCATTCTCATCGTCGCTTGCTGCCTGCCTGTGATTGCTGCAGCTGCCGACAACAACGTGGCACTTGCCGACAGTGCCTATGAGCGCGAGCATTATCAAGAGGCGTTGCAGCGTTATCTCTACGAGGTAAAAAACCATGGCACATCGAGCGACCTGTTCTACAACATAGGCAACACCTACTATCGCATGCGCGACAACACGCACGCCATACTCTACTATGAGCGTGCCCTCCAGCTTGACCCATCCAACAGCGATGCACGCGAGAACCTGGACTTTGTGCGTGAGAAGGCTCACATCAGCGAGGATACCGGCGCTTCATTTTTCTCCGATTTCTTCGAGTCGCTCGTGAGGCGAGAGTCGAGCAACACGTGGGCGGTGATTGCTGCAGTCTCATTCATCTTGTTTCTTGCTGCTGTGGCACTCTATCTCTTTGTCGACCAGGTGGCCTTGCGCAAAATCGGTTTTTTTGGAGGTGGTGTGCTCCTGCTTGCCACTGTGCTTGCAGTTGCGAGTGCACTCTACCTGTATTCTCAAACCAAGAACCAGACCCAGGCCATAGTGATGGTGCCCAGCAGCACGTTGAGCACGGCACCCCATGCCCCGTCGGCACGCGAGGTGGCTTTCAGCTTGGCCCAGGGCCACAAGGTGTCGATTCAGGACTCTGTCGTCAACAACTCGGGCGTGACAACACAGAAGTGGTATAGGGTTGAGACTGCCGATGATAGGTCGGCTTGGATCAACGCTGCCGACATTGAGAAAATATAAACTTGTTTTTCTCAGAAACCTCATCACATCTCTTTCTTATGCTTCAATATCTGAAATCAATCGATGCACAGCTGTTTATGGCCATCAACAGCGCTCATTGTCCCTATATCGACAACTTCATGTGGACGGTGAGTACCAAGTACTCGTGTGTGCTCATTGCGCTTGCACTGCTCTATGTGTTGTATCTCAAGGGGTGGAAGCAGATGCTTGTGGCACTGGGTGCCGTTGCGCTCGTTGTGCTGCTGGCCGACCAGGTGTCGTCGAGCATCATCAAGCCCATGGTTGAGCGATTGCGCCCGTCGCATGACCCGGCATTGGCGGGCATGGTGCACGCCGTTAACGGATATGTTGGCGGCCAGTTTGGCTTTGTGTCGAGTCATGCTGCCAATAACTTTGGGGTTGCATTGCTTGTTTCACTGTTCTTGCGCAACCGCTGGGCCACGATATCCTTGATGTTGTGGGCCCTGCTCGTGAGTTATAGTCGCATCTACCTGGGCGTGCATTTCCCTGGCGACATTTTGGGAGGCATCGTTGTGGGTCTGGGTGCAGGATGGCTGGTATATGCCTTGTGGCGCTGGCTGCAAGGCAAGTATGACTATGGCGGCCCGCGTCGGCTTTTCAATGCCTGCGATGCACAGGTCGTGGCAGGTTCGGTGCTTTGTAATGTGTTGATAATAGCAATAATTGCTGCTTTTGGGTGAGATTTGCTTGAAAATAATGGTAGAAAAGTTTTGTTTATCGCAACTTTCTTACTAATTTTATAGCACTAATTTAAATTTAAATCATTAACTAACTAAAAAGATATTCAATCATGCCAAAGACCATTTCTTTCAACGAACTTCGCCGTATCAAGGACAGCCTGCCCGCGGGTTCAATACATGTGATTGCCGATAAGTTGAACATGACGGTTCAATCAGTGAGAAACTATTTCGGTGGTTCCAATTATGAATATGGCACCAACATGGGCGTGCACATAGAACCAGGGCCCGACGGAGGATATGTAATTCTCGACGATACCAAAATATTGGATATGGCTCAGGAAATACTCGAAAAGAAAAAAGTCTGAGTCACTCTGGTCGATGTCATAGAATGCATGGAACACCTCCCGCCTGGAAACAAAAACGGGAACAGAGTTCCATGCTTTTTTTAGTTTTATAATAAAATTTTGTTTTTAATGGCACAAAGCACTAACGATCCCAACAGACTCATAACACTGGCCATCCACTCCTACGACCGTGCTGTTATGCTCAAGAGGCAGCTTGCCGAGGCTGGCGTGCCAGCTGTGCTGCACAATGTCAATCTGCAAGAACCTTTGGTCTCGACGGGAGTGCGGGTGCGCATTCACGAGAAAGACCTGCCTCTGGCATTGAAGGTGGTGGAGAGTGAAACGGTACTGCCCAGGGGCAAGAAGCAGCATCGGTCGATGGGCAAAGTCCTGGTTCCGGTTGACTTCAGTGGCTACTCGCTCAAGGCCTGCAAGATAGGCTTTGCCTATGCCAAGCGCATTGCTGGCCAAGTCGTGGTGATGCATGCCTTCTCCAGTGAGAGTCATCGCTTTTTCTTGCCATTCGGCAGCGACCTCTATGGCAATGGCGACCAGGATGACAAGACCATGCGTGCCGCTGCCACATTGAAGATGAAAAACTTCAAGTCTCAACTCGAAAAAAACATCATGCGCGGCGAGGTTGCCAATGTTCCCTTTGATACCATCATCAGCGAAGGGCTTCCTGAACAATGCGTGTTGCAGTATGCCCAGAAGATCGACACTCCGCTCATCGTGATGGGCACTCACGGCGCCCACCAGCAGGAGCATGCCGCCATAGGCAGCGTTACGGCCGAGGTGGTCGACGAGGCAAAGTTTCCGGTGTTTACCGTTCCCGAAAACATGGCTCTCTCCGACCTTTCTCAGGTGAGGCATGTGGCGTTTTTCAGCAATCTCAATCCGCAAGACATCTTGTCGTTCGACACGTTTACCCGTCTGCTCGATATAAACGGCCTTGACATAAGCATCATCCCAGTAGTTGAAAAGAAAGATGCTGCCTATCTTGAAAAGGCCACGTCGCAACTCATGCAGTATTGCACCGAGCACTACACGCAGTGTCGCTTCAGGCTTGAGCCCATCACGCTCGACGACGACCTCGTGGCTTTGCAGCAGTATATGACCGATAGTCATGTCGACCTCATTGCTGTGCCCAACAGGAAGCGCAACATCGTGAGCCGTCTGTTCAACCCGAGTATTGCTCACAAGGTGCTCTTCCAGAGCGATGTGCCCATGATTGTGGTGCCAGTGTAAAGGGGAAATTTTTTTATAATAACACACGATAATACAACACACGATATTTTGAAACAACACATCATGAAACGTTTCTTTTATTTCATGTTTGCCGCCATTGTTGCGGCATCTACAATCACGACAACTACATCTGCCCAGGCCTCGACGGCCAAGGTGGCTCCCTTTTACAAGAACCCCAAGTCGGCCTATGCGCTCAAGATGCGCAGCACGCTCAGTGCACTCTCCAAGGGAGATTTCAATCGAGCCTGGACCGAGTATATGGCATTGGGTAAACTCATCGACAAGAGCGGCAACCGCCAGTCTTGTGTTGATGCACTCTATCCGCTCTACGACTTGGCTCAGGCCATGTTTGAGGCTCGTCCTGCTGGCTCAGAAACAACTGTGGCGTTGAAGCGTGACCCCTGGCAGGCAATGACTACCGTGCGCAATGTCTATGTCACAGGAGTGGGCATCGACAAGGCCAACGTGTTTCTTGCCGACGAAGAAATAGGGCTTTCGGTCGACATGATACGCCGCATGGTGATAAAGCAGCTCATGATCGACACCAGGCGCATGGGCACGGTCGAGGCCTACAGCAAGCTCATCGAGGTGCTCGATCCCTCCGACGCCGGCTACAACGAGGCGCGCAACCAGCTGGCAGCACTCGAGTTTGACAACACATGCACGACAGCTGCGGGTTGCCGCGAGTTCTTGCGCAACTATCCCGAGTCGCCCCTTGTCGGCAAAGCCAAGCAGCGAGCCATGAAGTTTGACTACGACGACGCGTGCAAGGCCAACACCTCGGCTGGCTGGAAAAAGTTTATAGCCGACTACCAGTATGTGCCTGGTGCCGAAGACCGCGTGTCGCAGGCCCGTGCCAGCCTTAAGCGAGTAGATGACGCAAGGTTGCTCTCGCGCACCGTGACACTTGCCGAGCTTGATGCCTATGTTGCCAGCAACCGTCGCGACATGGACAACAAGATTTTCACCGTCTACGACAACTTGATAAACTTGCCCACCCACAGTTATCGTTTCTTGAGTTTAAAACTGGGATTCGGTGGTGCTACGGGCAGGGTAGAGGAGACGGTTGTCGATGCCTCGGGCTCACGGTTTGTGAACCGTTACGTGTTCAACAAGCAAGGCTTGCTCGAGCAGGTGTACGACGGTCGCACCAAGGCCACCACCCGCTATACCTACGGGTATGATGCCGTAAAGGGGTTCTATCCCTTGTCGAAATCGGTGGGCAAAAAAACATTCAAGTATGAGTGTACCTACAACACATCCAATGGCCATATCACCAAGGTGCGCTGTGGCGACGGTACGAGCATGAGTTGCAGCTACGATGCTACCGGTCGTCTCACCGGCCGTGTCGAGATTGATGGCAAAGGCCGCCGTCATGTGGCAAGTTACCGTAGTGGCAAGATACGCAGTGAGACCACAGGCGACGTGTCGCTCAAGTTTGTGAAATACGACGGGGCTTTCCCCACTCAGATTGTCTCGCAAAACAGGGGCAAGACCTATGTGTGGACCTATGATTACACCCTCAACGGCAATGGGTTGTGGACCCGTGCATCGGCACGGCTCGACGGCAAGCCTCGGCTCACCATCACGCGTGCCTATTCTGAATGACGGCTATAGTGCGTTTTTTAATACTGCACTGCGGCTGTGAAGCGTGAGATAGCTTGTTTTGACCGCGAAGAGGACGATAGGCCGTTTCATTAGGTAGCCTAAAATGATTACCTTTGCAGTGCACTTATAATACAAAGTAAAGAAAAACATCATGACAGAACGCACACACACCTACATTGCTATCGACCTGAAGTCGTTTTACGCTTCGGTCGAGTGCCGCGAACGTGGACTCGACCCGCTGACGACCCACTTGGTTGTGGCCGACTCCAGCCGCACCGAGAAAACGATATGCCTGGCTGTTTCTCCCTCGCTCAAGGCCTACGGCATAGCGGGCCGTGCACGCTTGTTTGAAGTCGTGCAGCAAGTGAGGAAAATCAATTATGCACGCTTGCAGCAATCGCCCGAGCATCGTCTCACCGGGCGATCGGCCTTTGTTGCCGAGCTCGACAAGCATCCCGACTGGGCTCTTGACTATATCGTGGCTCCGCCCCGCATGTCGCACTACATTGCGTGCAGCAGCCGGATTTATCAGATTTATCTCAGGCGTATTGCTCCCGACGACATTCACGTGTATTCAATCGACGAGGTATTTATCGATGCTACGCAATACTTGGAGACCTACAAGATGACGGCGCATGAGCTGGCTCAGACCTTGATTCACGATGTGTTGCGCGACACAGGCATCACCGCCACAGCGGGCATTGGCCCTAACCTCTACCTGTGCAAGGTGGCCATGGATATCGAAGCAAAGCACATTGCACCCGATGAGCGTGGCGTGCGCATTGCCGAGCTCGACGAGATGACATATAGGCGCAAATTGTGGGACTTCAAGCCACTCACGAGTTTCTGGCGTGTGGGGCATGGCATCGCCAATCGGCTCGCCAGCTTGGGTATCGACACGATGGGAAAGCTGGCTCGCTTCTCGATCGACAACGAAGAAACGCTTTATCGCCTTTTCGGTGTCAATGCCGAGTTGCTTATTGACCATGCTTGGGGATGGGAACCTTGCACCATGGCTCACATCAAGGCCTACCAACCCGAAGCTCACTCGTTGAGCAGCGGGCAGGTGCTGCAATGTGCCTACGACTTCGACAAGGCTCTTGTGGTAGCTTGCGAGATGGCCGACGCCATGGCCCTCGACTTGGTGGCCAAGCACTTGGTGACTTGCGATATAGGCCTCACCATTGGCTACGACAGTCAGAACTTGACCATGCCCCTGGATGGAGCAGTCACTCACATGGGCACTGTGGTCTTCGACCACTATGGCCGCCTTGCGCCCAAACCAGCTCATGGCGCGGTGCGCCTGCAGAGTCTCACATCTTCGGCCAAGGCGTTGAGAGAGGCTACATCGCAATTGTTTCACCGCATCGTCGATCCCCGCTTGCTGGTGCGCCGGCTCTATCTCGTGGCTGGGCATGTGGTCGATGAGTCGTTGGCAGCACAGCACGACAACCAGCCGGCCCAGCTTGAGCTATTTACCGACTATGAAGCCATCGTGCACCACAAGACGGCTCAGAAGCGCTGGCTTGCCAAGGAACGTAAAATGCAGGAGACAGTGCTCGACATTAAGCGCAAATTCGGTAAAAATGCAATCTTGAGCGGATTGAATTTCAAGGACGGAGCTACCATGCGTGAGCGAAACTTGCAGATAGGAGGACACAAGGCATGACCGACGATTACGACGATATCATCAATTTGCCTCACCACGTATCGGCTGTGTACAAGCCCATGCCCTTGTTGTCGAGAGCCGCACAGTTTGCCCCCTTTGCAGCGCTCACAGGTTATGACGAGGCCATCGCCGAGGCAGCTCGATTTACCGATACACAGGTGTGTCTTGACGAGAATGCACGAGAGTTGCTCGACCGCAAGCTGGCCTTGCTGCGCGAGCACATTGATTGTGGCCCTCAACTGACTGTGACCTACTTTGTGGCCGACAAGAAGAAGCGCGGAGGCCGCTATTGCACGTTGACTGGCAAGCTGACCAAAGTCGACGATGTGAGGCGTGTGCTCGTGCTCGACAGCCGCATCGAGATTTCCCTGCAAGATGTGCTCGACGTGTCGTCGTCGCTGTTGCAGTTGTGACTGGGCGGCAAGTGTGTCGCTGTGCATGCACAAGCTGTCATAGAGTTGAAAGGGTCCAAAAATCAGGACACATGTGTCGTTTCCCATAGTGCGAGTGTATATTTTCACAAATTTTGCCTAATTTTGTAGCACCAAAAAAATATTAGAAGCATTGAGTAGAAAACGCAAAGAGTTGCCTGTAGTTGAAGGGCTTGAAATAACTAAGATAGCTGCCGAGGGCAAAAGCCTGGCAAGGTGGAACGATATGGTGGTGTTTATCCCATATGGGGCACCTGGCGATGTGGCCGATGTGAAAATCGACCGTAAGAAGCATAGTTTTGCCGAGGGTCACATCGTGAATCTCGTGAAACCGAGCGAAATAAGGATCCAGCCGTTTTGCGAGCACTTCGGGGTGTGTGGCGGTTGCAAGTTCCAGCACATCCCCTATGAGTATCAGCTTAAATACAAGCAGCAGCAAGTAGTCGATGCACTTGAGCGCATTGCCAAGGTCGACCTGCCTCAAGTCAATCCCATCTTGGGCTCGCAATGCACTACGGCCTATCGCAACAAGCTCGAGTTCACTTTTAGCGACAAGGAATGGCTCACTACCGAGCAGCTGCACAGTGGGGAGCAGTTCCCCGACCGCAATGCCGTGGGCTTTCACATTCCCAATGGCTACAACAAGGTGCTCGACATCAAAAAGTGCTGGCTCATGGATGACATCAACAACCAGTTGAGGCTCTTTGTCAAGCAATATGCACTGAGCAAGGGCTACACTTTCTTTGACATGCGCAACAACACCGGTCTCATGCGCATGATGATGATCAGGGTGGCCTCTACCGGGCAGCTCATGCTTGTCGTCGTTTTTGGCGAGCACGACGACAGTGCAATTGCCGATGTGATGAATGCTGTGCATGAGCGTTTCCCTTCAATCACCAGCTTGATGCACGTTGTGAACACCAAGAGAAATGACTCGCTGGGCGACCAGACTTTTGTGCTTGATTACGGCAAGGAGTATATCGAGGAGGAAATGGAGGGTCTCAAGTTCAGAGTCGGCCCCAAGTCGTTTTATCAAACCAATTCACGACAGGCCTACGAGCTCTACAAGGTGGCTCGCCGCATGGCACGGCTCACAGGCGACGAGCTCGTCTATGATCTCTATACGGGCACGGGTACCATAGCCAACTTTGTGTCGCGACAGGCGCGCAAGGTGATTGGCATCGAGTATGTGCCAGAGGCAATTGCCGATGCTAAGCTCAACAGCGAGGTAAATGGCATCGACAATACCTACTTTGTGGCGGGCGACATGAAAGATGTGCTCACCGACGATTTTATTGCTCAGCACGGTGTGCCCGATGTGATGATTATCGACCCACCTCGTGCCGGCATGCATCAAGATGTAGTGAATGTGATCTTGAATGCCGAGCCCAAGCGCATGGTCTATGTGAGTTGCAATCCGGCCACTCAGGCAAGAGACTTGCAACTGCTCGATGCCAAATACAAGGTGGTGGAGATTCAGCCTGTCGACATGTTTCCCCACACGCAGCACGTCGAGAATGTGGTGGCTTTAGAGCGCCGGTTTTAGTGCATCGTAGGTGGTGAGCTGGCTGTTGGCAAACCGATGGTCGCCTGTCACCTCCCTGCCCACAAAGGGTGGCAGGTTGAAGGTGTGATTCTCGTTAGGCACTTCAAGCTCGGCGGTGACCAGGCCTTCGAGCTGGCCGTGGAAGGTGTCGATTTCCCACCTTTCGCCTTCATAAATCACAATCGAGCGTGTCTTGGTGATGACAGGGCCTGGGCACAACTTGAGCAGTTGCCGGGCGTCATCAATGGGAATATTGTATTCAAACTCAGGGCGCGACATGCCTTTGCATGCTCCCTTGATGGTGAGAAAGGCTGTGTTGTCGACTGTGCGCACGCGCACTGTGCGACCGCTCTCTCTTGAGATGTAGCCTTGCACAATCTCGTGACTTTCGGTTGCCATCGATTGATAGGAGTAGTCGGTGACCAAATACTTGTGTTCGATCTCGGTTGCCATTTTCTGTAAAAAAACAATAAATTGCCAATAATCGTCGCTTCTCGACGCATGATGAAACGCATAAATTGCCTAACTTTGCGTTTCATTGCAAATTTACTTCTTTTGGGCCAATTGTGTACCCAAAAATGCAGCTAAAAAGATTAGATGACAAAGAGATTTTGGAGTTTAGCACTCTTCTTGATTATAATAGTTCAGCAGGTTTATTGCCAGTCGGCCTACATCACGGGCATCGTGAAAGACAGCCTGGAGAATCAGCCCATTCCTTATGCCTCGGTCTATGTCAAGGGCACACGGCAGGGCGTGATATGCAGTGTGGATGGTAAGTTCACTGTTGCAGTGCCCACGGCGTGGGCCACAATAAGGGTGCAGGCTGTGAATTACAAAACCAGGGAATTTGAGCTCAAGGCAGGCGACCGTGGGGTGATTTTGAATATGGAATCATCGACACGCACGCTCGACGAGGTGGTCATAAGAAAGCATCGCGAGCACTATGTGAAGAAAGGGAATCCGGCTGTGGCCTTTATCGAGAAAGTGCGTAGCCACATGAAGGATCAGGACCCCTTTGAAAAGCCATATTACAGTTATGACAAATATGAACAAATGACTTTTGGCCTCAACGACCTGGGGCATGTCGACAAGAACCTGATAATGCGTTCCTTCAAAGGGGCTGTCGAGTACCTCGATTCAAGCGAGGTCACCGGAAAGATGATTTTGCCCGTCTCGCTCAACGAGACCGTGAGCACCGATTATTTTCGCAAGTCACCTTCTACTCACAAGCAGCTCATCACTGCGCGACAGCATGCAGGCTTTGACGAGGACTTTGACTACATGAGCATCAAGAAATTTATGGACGATGCTTTCCGTGAAATCAATATCTATGGCAACGACATCAATTTCATGCAGAACCGCTTTGTAAGCCCTCTGTCTAAGATAGGCCCCAATTTCTACAAGTATTACCTTGTCGACACGGTTGATGTTGAAGGTGTGAAATGTGTTGAACTCGATTTTGTGCCCTTCAACACCGAGTCGTTTGGATTTATTGGCCGCATGTATTTTGCTGTCGACGACACGTCGATGTTTCTCAAAAAACTGTCGATGAACATACCTCGTCGCATCAATTTGAACTATGTGGAGCACGTGTATGTGACTCAAGAGTTTGTGAAAGGCGATGACGGGTGCCGCCACAAGACACACGACGATGTCACCATCGAGTTTAAGGTGTTGACCAACACACAAGGCCTCTATGCGCGTCGTAACACCTTTTATTCCAATTTTTCTACAGCTCAGCCTCGTGACATGGCCATCTTTGACATGGGCGGCGAGCAGATCGTGGCTCATGGAGCCGATCGTCACGACAAGGCCTTCTGGGTCGCTGCCCGGCCGGCTGGCATCAAGCACGACGAGGGCTACATGCATGCCTTGATGAAGAAATTGCGCAGCTCCAAACTTTTCTATTGGGGCGAAAAATGCATCACTACGCTGGCCCAGGGCTATGTCGCAACGGGAAATCCCAGTAAGTTTGACTTCGGTGCACTCAACACTTTTATCAATAGCAATGAGCTTGAGGGCTTCCGCATGCGTGTGGGCGGCATGACGACGGCCCATCTCAACCCTCACTGGTTCAGCAGGTGGCATGTGGCCTACGGTTTCAAGGATAAAAAGGTGAAATACAGCTTCAATCTTGAGTATTCCTTCAACAAGAAGCGGTATCACAGCATGGAGTTCCCCATACATTCTATCAAGTTCACCACCTCCTATGATCTCGACAAAATAGGTCAGAACTATCTGTACACTAGTCAAGACAATGCAGTGTTGATGATACGTCGTCATCGTGATGACAAAATCAACTATCTGCGCCTGAATCAGCTCGAATACAAGCTGGAACTGCCCAACGGCTTTTCGGTGGCAGCCGCGATTGAACACGACATGCATGAAGCAAGCCACTTGCTTCCTTTCGTTGATGGCAATGGACGCAGCTTTGCCCATTATCACGAGGCCGGATTCAGCGTGACCTTGCGCTATGCTCCTGGAGAAAAGTTCTACCAGACGCGCAGCTATCGCTTTCCCATCAATATCGACAACCCCATTGTCACATTGAAGCACACCTACATGCCCAAGCATTTTGTGGGTAACAACTTTGAAATCAACAAAACCGAGATAGGCTTGCAGAAGCGTTTTTGGTTTTCGGCTTGGGGGTATACCGATATTATTCTGAAGGGAGCCAAAATATGGAGCCGCGTGCCTTATCCTGAATTGTTGTATCCCAATGCCAATATCACCTACACGATACAGCCCGAAAGTTTCTCGCTGCTCAATGCCATGGAATATGTCACCGACCAAAACGTGCAGTGGGATGTGACCTATTGGATGAATGGAGCTATCATGAATTATGTGCCGTTGCTCAAGCGGTTGAAACTGCGCGAGGTGGTGTCGTTCCGTGGCATTTACGGCTCGCTGCTGAAGAAGAACGACCCCGTGCGTAATCAAGACTTGTACCGGTTTCCCGAGCGTGCCCACACAGTAGGGCTTGGGTCAAAGCCCTACATGGAAATTGGCGTTGGGCTCGACAATATCCTCACCTTTCTGCGTGTCGACTGGGTGTGGCGGTTGACTTACCGCAATGTGAAGGGCGTCGACAGGCAGGGGCTGCGCGTGAGTCTGCATTTTGCCTTTTAGTCGAGATAGCGGCTCGTGATGCCGCCGTAGGCTTCACAACGGCGGTCTCTCAGGAAAGGCCACCAGCGCCTCACGTTTTCGCATCGTTTCATGTCGATGTCGATCACTTGCTCGGTTTCCTGGTCTTGGGGAGCTTGATACAGCAATTCGCCCTGAGGCCCTGCAATGAAACTGCTGCCCCAGAAATCTATGCCATGGGTGGCATGCGAGGGGTCTTCTTCATGCCCCACGCGGTTGACGGCTACAAGAGGGATGCCGTTGGCCACGGCATGGCCACGTTGCACGGTGATCCAAGCCTCTCGCTGCCGCTGCTGCTCTTCGACGGGGTCGCTGCTTTCATAGCCTATGGCGGTGGGGTAGATGAGCATCTCGGCACCTTTCATTGCCATGAGGCGTGCTGCCTCGGGATACCACTGGTCCCAGCACACCATCACACCCAGCCGGCCCACCGATGTGTCGATAGGGGTAAATCCTAAGTCGCCGGGGGTGAAATAGAATTTTTCGTAGTAGGCAGGGTCGTCGGGGATGTGCATTTTTCGATACATGCCTGCTATGCTTCCGTCTTTTTCAAACACTACAGCAGTGTTGTGATACAGTCCTGCGGCTCTCTTCTCAAACAGAGAGGCGACCAGCACGATATGGCATTGCCGTGCCACGGCCGAGTAGGCCTGGGTGCTGCAGCCTGGTATGGGCTCGGCCAGGTCGAAGCAGTTCACATCTTCGGTTTGGCAAAAGTAAAGAGAGTTGTGAAGCTCTTGCAATACAATGAGTTCGGCCCCTGCTGCTGCCAGTTTTTCTATCTTTTCGATTAAACGCTTGCGGTTGCTGTCAACGTCGGCAATGTTGTGTTGTTGTATGATACCTAATTTCATAATTTCAATGTGTTGTGCGGAATCTGCATCGTCACGCAATGCAGCGACCCGTGTTGCTTGATGAGTGAGGTGCAATCGATACCTGTAGCTGTGCGGCCGGGGAAGGCTTGCTGTAATGTTTCGAGAGCTTTGGTGTCGATGTCTTCTTGGTTGTAGGTGGGCACAAGTACCTGCCCGTTGGTAACCAGAAAATTGGCATAGGTGGCAGGCAGGCGACAGCCTTTCTCGTCATAAATGGGGCGCGGAAGGGGCAACTCAACGAGCCGATAGGGTTGTCCCTCGCTGTTGCGGGCTGCTGCCAGCTCTTTTTTCATCTCGTCGAGACTGCGTGCCTGGGCATCATGCTGGTCTCCAGCGCCGTTGTACACGATGACATTGCCAGGGGCAAACCTTGCGAGCGTGTCGATGTGCCCGTCGGTGTCGTCGCCTGCAACCATGCCGTGCTTGAGCCAGATGATGTGCTTGGCGCCGAGAGTGGCTTTCAGATACTGCTCGATGTCGGGCAGCTGCATTTTCTCGTTGCGGTTGCAGGCAAGCAGGCAGCTTGTGGTTGTCATCAATGTGCCGTTGCCATCGCTCTCTATTGAGCCTCCTTCAAGCACGAAGTCGTGGCAGTCTACTACCGGCTGGTTGAAAATGTGGTGTGCGTCAAGCTGCCGCACAATTTGATTGTCTTTGTCGGCGGCATATTTCATGCCCCAGGCGTTAAACTTGAAGTCGATGGCCGTCGTGTGCCCGTCGACACTCACGGTCACGGGACCAAAGTCACGGGCCCATGTGTCGTTGGTGTCGATGCAATAAAAGTGCACCTGGTGTGGTGCATGGGCCATTATGCCAGCCATGTCGGCCTTTGCCTGCTCCACGTTGGGTGTAACCACAATTAAGTCCTCACAATCCAGGATGTGCCTGGCTATCTGCTTGTAGCATGCTACAGTTTCTTCCAGGATGTAGTCCCAGTCGGTGGCGGCATGGGGCCACGCAATGAGAATGGCATCTTGTGCCACCCATTCGGCAGGTAGATTGATGTCTTTATTTATGTTATTCATTTAAATTTTCCCATATCGAGTCACGTGAGTCGATGAGCTCGTCGATATAATCTTTGTACCCTGTTTTTAAATCATATCCATTGGCTTCGCACCACTCTTCATAGTCGCCTTTCAACGTGTCGTCACACTCAAGCATGTTGGCGAATTCTGCATCGACCTTGCTTGCAATGCTCAACTGATCAAGCAGAGTCCTTAATATGTCGGAAATGTCATTCATGATGAAAATATTGTAAGACCGTTTTGTTGTTACTTTAATCAGGCCAAATTTAAGAAATTCTGTCAAATTCACAATGAATCACATGTAAAATTTACACTCAATTGTGTAATGTTTTTTGCGCTTTATTAAATAATAGTGCTAACTTTGCAGCGACAATTCAACATAAATTAACACAACGATGAATTCTGTCATTAAAATACTATTAGGAGTACTGATACTTTTGGTTGCAACATCTTGCAGCGACAACCGAAACATGGAGAAGATGATTCCAAGCAACGCCACAGGTGTAATATGCATCAAGGTGCCTAATTTCATCAAAAAGGCGAAGCTCGACAAGGGTGGTGACTGTGTTCTACCTGACCAGCTCAAAAGCGTCATCGACAAGCACGACGGATCGCTCATGAGCGAAGTGATGAGCGACCTGCCCAAATCGGGACTGGATTTTGGCGACAATGTGTATTTCTTCTACAGCCAGGGTACTTTTAGGTATGTGTGTCTGGCTACACTCGACGATGCCGATGCGGCCAAGCAACTTTTGGAATATCGCACTGGCGGTAAATTCAAGCAAGTAGACGATGTGGATTACTTAGGTTATCAGGCCTACTCGTTTGTCATCGACGACGATGTGCTTCTGATAGGTCGTGACAACTATGTGGCCGACGAGAAAGCGCGTACCGATGCAGCAAGGCTCATCTTCAGCAAGACGCAGCGCAGCATTCGCGATGTCGACGACATAAAAGATTGTATCGACCGTGACAACGACATCAATGCTTACTTCGACATAAAGGGCTTGAATGCTATGTTGCAGGCAATACCCAGTTTCAAGAATGCCATGCAGCAATATCCATTCTTGTCGATTATTACCGACTCTGATATCAAGGCCTTTGTGATGGGAATGAAATTTGAGGATAATGGCGCCAGTTGCACTGCGCAAATCAAGGCCGATGCCCACAGCGACTACGTCACCTTGTTGAGTGCAACACTTGCCAAGCCCGACAATGAGTTTCTCAAGGGTATTCCCAGCTCGATGAAATACCTCTTCTCGGTGAGTGTGAAGGGTGAGAAGTTTGTACAGCTTGACCAAATAAGGAAGAGCATCAACCTGTTGAGCAACTTGCCCTCGATGGACAAACTCGATGTGCGGGGCATTGTAAGGTCGATCGATGGTCCCATAGCTTTTGCCATGGCTCCAAGCTTTCTTGCTGGCGACAGCAATGCCACTTTTATCGACGACTGGAACATGGCCATTGCATTTAAGTCGACACATCCCCAGCTTGTGGTGAAGTCTATTGTGAAATTTGCCGACGAGATGGGACAGCCCGACATGCTGAAAGACGGCAAGCATCTTTTCAACTACCAGGGCATGCCCGTTCTGGTGTGGGCCGAGGGCTCGACTGTGTGTGTGACCCGTCTCGACCACGAGTTGGTGGAAGGTAGCTTTTACGATTCTTCGGCCGACTTGAAAGACCGTTTTGCTTCATCGCCCATAGGGTTTTATGTGCAGTCGGATGTAGACAGTACCAAGGGGTTTTTCAACTTCGGCTTCAAAAATGCCACCCAGGGCGATGGTTTGTTCTACACAGCGCATGAGCACGACATTCCTGCATTGACCTTTATCGAGATTTTGTGTACAATGGATCCCGTTCAGACCTACGACGATGATGACTACGTCGACACTTACTGACGGGCAGGGCTCGCGATAGCGCGCGCACAGCAACGTCGCAGTATACAACAACGGGGGCTCGGTCAAGAGAGCCCCCGTTGTTTATGTAGTGTCGTGTTGTAACTTTGGAGTCGTGTTTATTTAACCCACATTGCAGATATGTCTCATGTAACTGATTGATTCTCAGTATTGGCATTTTTTTGAGGGTGGCTTTGGGTATACCACGGATTTTCTGGACTTCCAGTCTTTGGAGAGGTGGTAAAAATGATCGACAAGCAAAAAGTGAATGAACTGGCATTGGAACACAAGGCCAATATGCGAGGTGTATCGAAGACGCTGGCAGATAGAGACGCTTTATCGACGTCTGAAGCAAAACTTCCCCTTGAAGTATTTACTTGGAGACAATCAGAATGCTATGCGGATCCAGATATGGGTTAGTATGATTGCATGGCTGTTGATGCAGGTCATAAAGAAACAGGTAAAGCGCAAATGGAGCCTGTCAAATCTTATGACATCAGTCCACATTCTGATAAACTCCTACATCGGTCTCTACGATTTTCTTAATGTGCCGGAAGCACAGTGGGTCAGAGTCGTCGAAAAGAGGCGAAAGATCCTTGACGAATCTTGGGCGAACTCCTTATTTGGAGACATGAGGGGGACCAATTTAGAAAATCAGAAGTCGATAACTCATTTACAGCAAGTTACAGAGGGGGAAATTGTAAATCTGAAGTTTTATCGGACAGCAATAGTTTGCGGTCTTTCTTTCATGGGCGTATATGATTAAATTGCGGTGCAAAGATACGAATAAAAATCATAAGTTGTGTCAGTCTGATTTAAACTTTATTGTATTTTATACATTATACTCAAAAAGTATGATTATTTATTGATTATGGCGTTTTAGCTGTAACAATGGGTTTTTATAAAAAAAGTATAATAGTATGATTAGTATGATTTGCAATCCAAGAAATTTTCATACCTTTGCAGTTGAAATAACAGAATAAGGCCATCCGACCATAATTGCAACAACCAACAACATATTGATTATGGCAAAGATAGGTTACATCATGGCAGCCGCCCACTATGACAAACTGGAGGAAGACCGACAGTGGATGCAGGAGTATGGCTGTGTGAAGATCGTCGTAGAGAACGATGCTGACGAGAAGAGCCGTCAGTTGTGGAAACAGCTGATGATTGCCCTGGAACGCGGCGATGAGCTTGTCATCAGCAAAGGAAGTGTGATGATGAACAACCCCAATGAGTTATCAGAACCTGCGACAGGATTCTATTGCGGCAACGATAGCAATGCAAAGGATGCAGTCAGGGAAATCCTTCATGATTTTGGATGGACAGACACTTTCGACATGGGCGATATTTCCATGTCTCACTACACTGAAATGTTAGGTGCATTCTGGGTTCCTGTATTCGGACAGTTGAATACTATGCACTGGGGGTTCAGACTTGTCAGGTAATGTTTATGTATCGGGTGATTTCAATCAAGTAAATTCCAATTTAGCAAACAGAAACAAATATGAAATACCGAGACACTGACCATCTTTCTGCTTCTGTTGGCAACAGTGTTATTTCGCTATATATAAATAAGGTATTATTCCAGAAGCATGAATAAAAGAAAACATTTGAATATCTGCCTCGACATGAACTATCATCAAATACTTGAGAATATTTACATGGACATCCGTCCATATGCACAAGTGGGCAAGCAAGCCGACTACATTCCCGCTCTTGCCTCGGTAGACCCCGACCAATTCGGCATCTGCATCAACACACTGCAAGGCGATGAATATGCACTGGGGCAAGCCGACACGCGTTTCTCCATACAGAGCATCTCTAAAGTGTTCAGTCTTGCCTACTGCATGAGCATCCTTGGCGATAATATATGGCTGCGCATGGACAAAGAGCCATCGGGCACTGCGTTCAACTCGCTCATACAACTAGAACTTGAGAAAGGCTATCCACGTAATCCCTTCATCAATGCCGGGGCCATCGTCATGTCCGACATTCTGCTCAGCCACCTCTCACATCCCCGCGAAGACTACATCGCCTTCATCCGCGAGATCAGCCACAACGACACCATCAACTACAATGACGTGGTGGTGCGTTCTGAGGAAAGCCAAGGATACCTCAATGCGGCCATTGCCAATCTGCTGAAGTACTACCACAACATCGACAACGACATCGCCGACGTTCTGCATTTCTATTTCCTCACCTGCTCCGTTGAAATGAGCTGCAAAGAACTGTCGCAGGCATTTCTGGCCTTTGCCAACCATCGGCAGTCGTTCGACTATCATGGTGTGAGCCTCACCTCATCGCAAGTGAAGAGAATCAATGCCATCATGCAGACCTGTGGCTTCTACGACGAGGCTGGCGAGTTCTCCTACCTTGTAGGACTACCCGGAAAAAGCGGTGTGGGCGGAGGCATCGCCGCCATTTATCCATCCCGCTATTCCGTAGCGGTATGGAGTCCGCGACTCAACGAGAAAGGCAATTCGGTCATGGGAATGAAAGCACTTGAACTACTCACCACCGAAACGGAAGAGTCTATTTTCTAAGAGTGGATTGTGTTTTCTAGCATAGAACTCGCTCATGTGGGCGGATTCCATAAGCAAGTGCAAAGTTAGGCTATTTTTTCTTTAATCATGTCTTTGGGCTTGCGAAATCCGTTTTTCTTTCTTGGCCTGTTGTTTAATTTTTCGATAATGCTCTTGACATATATCCTTGAAATACCCCTAAAGTCCGTCTTCTTCGGAATAGTTCAAAAACACGGCTGCGGACATAGGGAGCGATACGGCGATTGCCCGGTGTCCTTGCCTTACGCCGTTTGACTTTCAATACGGCCGTACGTGCGTCATAAACGCCTTTAGCATTAGAATTACGCCTTCGCTCACGAGAAACCGTGCTTACTGACACACCAATAGTCTCGGCTATGAAACTAAGTGAGAATTTCTTTTGGAGTAGCACACTTATTGTGTATCTTTGCTCCGAGGTTAATTGTTTATACATTGCAATACAAAATTAATTAATCTTAGGGAGGGGAACGAAGGTTCTCCTCTTTTTTTGTATTGCTTAAGTTATCCGCAAATGCTCTTTGGGGGCTTCGCGCCCCCAGCCGCAAGGCAAACCTCCGCGGTGTTTTTCATGGGTTAATGCACCCCACAGAGTTTTGCACTTCTAATTGAAATTAGCAATCATCCGCTGCAATGTAGGTTAAACAGGCTTTCGGCTTGTGCAAGTGTATCGGGCTTGCCCACATCAAGCCAGGTGTAGTCTTCTCTGGGTTGATAGCCATGAATGGCATGCTTGCCGCACTCGTCAACATAGAAGGGGGTGATTGAAAACACACGTTCTCCGCGTGCATAGTCCTCAAGCAAAGGAAAAATTTTGGGCGAAATCATGTGAATGCCTCCAAATGCCAGCTCGTTGTACTCTCCTGGCTTGTAGTTGAAACCTTTGGGCTTGGTTTCACCTGTTTTCTTGTTGATCCACCCCCGCAACTGGTTGGTGTTGTCAAACAGCAGGTACCGTTGTGTGACACGGGGCTTCACGAGAATGGTCGATAGGGTATCGCTCTGCTTGGCATAGTCGTACATTGCCTTGAGGTCGATATCGGTCAGAATGTCGGCATTGTGAACCAAAAAGGGCTCATCGTCGCCTTCCAGAAATTTTCTTGCCTTGAGCAGGCCGCCGCCAGTGTCGAGCAGCAAGTCGCGCTCGTCGCTGATGTGAATGTTGAGCCCGAAATTGCTCTTTTCTTCAAGAAATTTCACAATCTTGTCGCCAAAATGGTGTATGTTGATTGTGATGTCGTCAAAGCCCGACTCGGCTATGTGAGTGATTACTCGCTCAAGCATGGTCTTGCCGCCTACGGTCACAAGTGCCTTGGGGCGGTCGTTGGTGAGTGGCCGCAGGCGTGTTCCCAAACCTGCGGCAAAAATCATTGCTTTCATGGGGGTGTGCAACTCATTTTTGGGCAGGGCTGAACACCTGCTCTATATTCTGCTCGCGATGCACGAGCTCTACTTTCACGTTGAATTTCTTGTGTATGTGCTCGGCCATGTGCTGGGCGCAGTACACCGATCGGTGCTGGCCACCCGTGCAGCCAAAACACACCATCAGGTTGGTGAAGCGCCGCTCGATATAGCGCTTTACCGATGCGTCGACAAGTGCATAGCAATGGTCGAGGAAGGTGAGAATCTCGCCGTCGTCTTCCAGAAACTTTATTACAGGTTCGTCGAGGCCTATATAGGGCTTGTAGCGGTCGTACTTGCCTGGGTTGTTGCATGCGCGGCAATCAAACACATAGCCGCCGCCATTGCCCGAGGCATCGTTGGGGATGCCTTTCTTGTAGGCAAAACTCATGACTTTCACCGTGAGCATGTGTTTTTGTATCTCGTCGGTAAATTGCGACATGTTTACAAGATTGTTGAGCACTTGGTTGAGATAGGGGTATTCTTCGTAGGGGTGCTTGAGCAGTTCACGCAGGTTGTTGATTGCAAACGGCACGCTCTGCATGAAATGAGGTTTTTTCTCGAAGTAACCTCTGAAGCCATAGGCACCCAGCACCTGTAACGTGCGGAAGAGGACAAAATGCCGCAACTGGCGGTGGAAAGCCTCGTTGTCGACAGTCATGTATTGTTTTAATTCCTCGATATATACTTGTATGAGCTCCTCTCGCAGGCTTTGCGGGAAGTTGGCTTTGGCCTGCCACAAGAACGATGCCACATCGTAGAAGAAAGGCCCCTTGCGGCCACCTTGAAAGTCGATGAACCACGGCTCTCCGTCTTTTATCATCACGTTTCTCGATTGGAAATCGCGATACATGAAGGTGGAGTTGCCACTGCGCAGCAACACATCGCACAGCTTGTGGAAGTCGTCTTCGAGCTGCCCCTCGTTAAACTCCAGCCCGGTGGCTTTCAAAAAACAATATTTGAAATAGTTCAAATCCCAAAATATGCTTCTCGCGTCAAAAGCACTGGCTGGGTAGCAGTGGGAGAAGTCCATGTCTTGTGCACCCACAAATTGGAACTTGCACAATGCCTTGATGGTCTTGGCGAGCATTTGCTTCTCGTCTTCGCTGAACACACGGGTCTTGCGACCCTTTTCCATGAAATTGAACAATATGGTGTCGCCCAAGTCCTCTTGTATATAGGCCATGTGGTCGTCGCTTGCTTCCAGAACTCTGGGCACTGGCAACCCTTTGCCTACAAAGTGCTTGTCCATGTAGAGGAAAGCCTCGTTTTCTTCCTTGATTTCTCCCAGCACGCCTATGATTGAGCGTTGGCCCTTGAGCCTGAAGTATCGGCGGTTGGAGCCCGATGCGGGCATCTCAATCACTTCGACTGGGTAAGAGCCCACTACATTCTTGTATAATTCTTTTAAAATGTCAGAATTCATGTTTTCTTAAATTTAAAGAACGAGCAAAGTTAATTTAAAACGAGAATACTCGCAAACATAATTATTAAAATTCTGATGTGAAGTGGAATTTGATCTTGGGGAAGTCCTGTTGCGCAATCGACAGCACATAGCTGCTGTCGGCCAGAAACACATCGCGCCCCTCGCGGTCAAGTGCCATGAACTGGTGCTTGCGGCGCTTGAATGCCTCGAGGGCCTCATCGTCGTCGCTCTCTATCCAGCAGGCTTTGTACAGGTGCACGGGTTCCCAACGGCAGCTTGCTCCATACTCGTGCAGCAATCTGTACTGTATCACTTCAAATTGCAGCTGCCCCACGGTGCCTATGATTTTGCGATTGTTGAACTGGTTCACAAAGAGCTGGGCCACGCCTTCGTCCATGAGCTGCTCGATGCCCTTGTTGAGCTGCTTGGTCTTCATCGGGTCGGTATTCTCAATATACTTGAACATCTCGGGCGAGAAGCTGGGCAGCCCCTTGAAGTGAATTTTTTCACCCTCGGTGAGCGTGTCGCCTATCTTGAACACTCCGTTGTCGGGCAGACCCACGACATCGCCGGGATACACCTCGTCGATGATTTCTTTTTTCTGTGCCATGAAAGCGGTGGGGGCGGTGAAGCGCATCTGCTTGTCGCTACGCACGTGATAGTAGTATTGATTGCGGTGAAACACTCCCGAGCACACTTTCACAAAGGCAATACAGCTGCGGTGGTTGGGGTCCATGTTGGCTTGTATCTTAAACACAAAGCCCGTGAACTTCTCTTCGCCAGGTTCCACCACACGCTCTACGGCCTGTGTGGGCTGAGGCGAGGGGGCAATGTGGATGAAGCAGTCGAGCAATTCTTTCACGCCAAAGGTGTTGAGCGCCGAGCCGAAGAATACTGGAGCCAAGTGGCCGTCGAGATAGTCGAGCTCGTCGAAGGGGGGGTACACACCGTCGATGAGCTCGATGTCGTCACGCAGCTTTTGGGCATCGTCTTTGCCCACCACCTCATCGATGTGAGGGTCGTTGATGTCTTTGATTTCCATGCGTTCAGTCACATGTTGCTTGTCGGGCTTAAACAGGCTCAAGTCATGCTCATAAATGTTGTACACGCCTTTAAATTTTGCCCCCATGTTGATGGGCCAGCTCAACGGGCGCACCTTGATCTTGAGCTCGTTTTCGAGTTCGTCGAGAATGTCGAACGGGTCGCGCCCCTCGCGGTCCATTTTGTTTACAAAGATAATGACGGGAGTGTTGCGCATGCGGCACACCTCCATTAGTCTCCTTGTTTGTTGCTCAACACCCTTGGCTGCGTCGATCACAATGATCACGCTGTCGACAGCTGTGAGTGTTCTGAATGTGTCTTCGGCAAAGTCCTGGTGGCCTGGAGTGTCGAGAATGTTGATTTTGAATCCTTCATATTCAAAGCCCATGACCGATGTTGCCACCGAGATGCCGCGTTGCTTTTCGATCTCCATCCAGTCGCTTGTCGCTGTTTTCTTTATCTTGTTGGACTTGACTGCACCGGCTACATGTATTGCACCGCCAAAGAGTAGCAACTTCTCGGTAAGTGTCGTTTTACCGGCATCGGGGTGCGAGATGATGGCAAATGTGCGTCGTTTCTTGATTTCGTCAGTTAAATTGGCCACTGTGTATTGTATTGTTAGATGTGATTATTCGTTATGAGTTGTGATGCGTGCGATGCAGTGGGCAAGGCTGTCGACCCAGTAGGGAATTACTGTGTTGAATGTTGCTTTAAACTTGCTCTTGTCGAGCACGCTGTAGTGAGGACGGTGAGCGCGTGTGGGGTACTCCTGGGTGCGGCAGGGCAGTACTGTGCAGGTTTCGATACCTGCCAGGCGGTGTATGGCCTGGGCAAAATCATACCATGAGATAGCTCCCTCGTCGCTGAAGTGGTAGATGCCGCTGTGCCATGCGGGAGCATCAATGACGATCATGAC
Source organism: Sodaliphilus pleomorphus (assembly GCF_009676955.1). Taxonomy (GTDB): domain Bacteria; phylum Bacteroidota; class Bacteroidia; order Bacteroidales; family Muribaculaceae; genus Sodaliphilus; species Sodaliphilus pleomorphus. Next base: position 3,283,981 of record NZ_CP045696.1, read on the forward strand.
TGCTGCGGCCAGGTCCTTGGCATAGGTGGGAGTCCCCACTTGGTCAAAAATCACCTTGAGCTGCTTTTTTTCATGGCCTAAATTGATCATTGTTTTCACAAAATTGTGCCCGTAGGGAGAATACAGCCACGCCGTGCGCAGTATTACACTGTCGGGGGCAATCTCCAGGAGTTGTTTCTCTCCTTTGAGCTTTGTCTCGCCGTACACCGAGACGGGGCATGTCGCGTCGTCCTCGCGGTAAGGCCTGAAGTTCTCTCCATTGAATACGTAGTCGGTAGAGATTTGCACCATCTTGGCACCATGATTGTGGGCAGCTTCGGCAAGCAAGGCCACGGCATGGGCGTTGAGCCTTGCACACAGCTCGGGGGCGTCTTCGGCTTTGTCGACTGCGGTGTAGGCCGCACAGTTCACCAAATAGTCAACTGTGTGATTGTCGAAGAACGAATCTACATCGCCTTTAGAAGTGATGTCGAGCTCGTTGACGTCGGTGAAATAGGCGACAACATCCTCTCGGCGGGTCAGAATGTTTCTCATCTCGTTGCCAAGTTGGCCGTTGGCGCCTGTGACTAATATATGTTTTGACATAGCGCGTGAGTGTTAGTTAATGTCATCATCGAGCAAAGGCTTTTCCTCATTCTTCTTGTAGAGGGCAGCCAGCAACCCGATAAAATATGAAATGTTGTTGATAGCAGTCTGCGTGGCATTGCCTATTTTTTTGCCTTGCAACTTGAGCATGAGCACCCCGTAGAGAGCATTGAAGCAGGTCTCGAGTTCACCCACGCGTTGGGCTTCGGGGGTTTTTGCCCGCAATTCCACAATGAAGGGCAGTGTTTGATAGTACTGTGCTGCATATTGTGGATATTTGGGCGACTTGAGCAATTGAAGGTGCAGGTCGGTAAGAGTGATGAGCACGTTTTTGTTGATTTGGAGGTGTCCCTTCTCTTTCACGTGCTCAAGCTCCATCATCTTTATCAAGTTCTCATACCAGTCTTTAATCTTTGCCTTTGTTTCGTCGTCGACCTGGAATCGCGAAATGATGTTTTTGTCGATTTCGTCGATGTCAAAGTGATAGGCACGTATCGTGTCTTCCACCTGCCACATGTACAGCAAGTACTCGGCAATGTTTTCTTTTCTTTTTGCTTGAGCTATAATCATTGGTTACTGATGATGATTGAACGATTGGATCGTTTAACCAAATTTGCTTATTTGGCGCAGTTCAGGCTCATTGATGATCTTGATGCGGCGGCCGTCGACAGTGATGATTTTCTTTTGGGCAAATGTCGACAGGGTGCGTATGGCATTGCTTGTTGTCATGTTCGACAGGTTGGCCAGGTCTTCTCGAGCCATGTAAATCTTGAGCGTCTCGCCGTCGTCTTCGTAGCCGTAGTTGTCGATGAGCACCGTGAGTGCCTCGGCAAGACGGCCGCGTATGTGCTTTTGGGTGAGGTTCACTATACGTGTGTCGGAGCCGCCCAGGTGCTTCGACAGCTCATGAATGAAAAACCATGCCAGTCCCGTGTTGCTGTCGATGATTTCCTTCACGACCTGCATGGGAATGGTACCCACAGTAGATGGTTCAAATGCTGCGGCGCTCGACACATAGGGCTCCTCGGCAAAGTAAGCGCGATAGCCAAAATATTGTATGGGGCGGTAAAGACGCAATATCTGCTGGCGTCCGCCTATGCCGTCTTTGAAGAGCTTGACCTTGCCTTTAAGCAAGCACCACAAGTAGATGGGTTCGTCTTTTTCGGCATATATGATTTGATTTTTACTGAATGTGTGTACGTTGAAATTGTTTGCGACAATGTGTTTCTCCTCGGGGGTGAGAATCGTCCATATTGCAGCCAAATCCTCGTTTACAATTTTTTCGAGCGTGCTTTTTTTGATCATCTGCTACATAACATTGTTATTAAACATGCAAAAGTAGTTAATTATTTGGAATTCAGCAACAGTTAATTCATCCTATTTTCCCTGTTACCCTCGTCGTATTATAAAAATGGGTCGTGGACATTGCTGCCACGACCCAAATAAAAGTATGGAATCTTTATTTAAGACTATTTCATTACTTTCTTCACGCTCTTGGTGCCATCGGTGTAGTTGGTGATCACGATGTTCACACCCTCAAATGGCTTATTGCTTATCATGCCGGCTGCGTTCACATATTGCACATTCTTCACAGTCTTGGCGGCAGTCACGTCGTTGACGCCGGTATTGACGGTGTTGATGAGATAGTAGCGCTGAGCAGCAGGTGTAGCAACGACCTGGGCATCCTTAGGCATTGTGAAGCCGTAGCTCTGGTAGCGGTTGGCCACATAGAGGTTGCCGGCGTAGTCAAATGCCATCTGGTTGAGGATGTTCTGACCGCGAGCATCGGCAGGATAGGTAATCACATAGTCGAGAGCAAGTGCAGGCTTGTTGCCAGTCCAAGTGATGTTGTACACATTGATGTTGGGCTTGCCAGTGCACACAGCAAGTTTAGAGCGGTCGGCGCTCATCACGAGACCAGCGCCCCAGCTGCCATCTTGCGTGTCGGCATCAAGATTGCCGCTGTTGAAGAGCACATTGTCGTCGTAGTCGGCATAGACAAATGAAGGAACGTTGACGCCGTTGTTGCCCGAGCCACGCACTTGGGCCACCCACATGCCGAGAGAGTCGGCATAGATGTTGACATTGGTGTTGGCCATGAGCTTCGAAACGGTTGGGAAGGTCTTGCTTGGAGCTGCGTTCCAAGTGCTGTCGGTACCCACGTTGTAGAGGCAGAGCGTCTGTCCATTGTTGCCAGTGGGGTAGTCCTCGACGAAGGTGACAAGCTTGGTGTCGTTGCCCGTGCCGAAGAAGGAAGCACCAGTGGTGCCGCCGCCCACTACAACATCGCCATTCAAGATGCGACCCGAGCTCTCGGTAGTGCCATTAAAGAAGTTGTAGACGCCATCGCGAGTCACAGGGTTGAAGCCCCACAGTCCGGCGTGAGCATCGCTCCAGTCGGCCGAATAAACATGGCTGTTGGCAGGATCTACAGCCAGACGGAATGGCGAAGCCGTGTTGCTGTTCCACACATCGGTGATGTAAGGTGTAGTGCTCATCGGGGTGCCGTCGGGGGCATAGAAGTAGATGCCCTTGGTTCCGTAAGGATCAGAGATGTAGATGTTGCCAAATTGCTGGCTCTCGGGGTTGAGGTCGATGGCCACGCCACGAGCCGTATTGTTGGTCGAGGTGAAGAAGGTCTTCACTGTGGGGATAGCCTTGTTTTGAACATCTACGTTCCAGTTGTATTTCACATTCAGCGCAAGTTGCGACTTGTCGACTGTGCAAGTGTAGGTGCCTTTCTCCTGGCTGCCCATCGGGATAGTGATGGGTTGCTCGTCGGCATTGGCAGGAGTGAGCACAATGTTCACATCGCTCGAGGCATCGGTCAGGCTGTAAGTGAGCTTATAGCTGTCGTTGCTCTCGGTCGAAGACAGCGCGTAGGCAAACACACCCTTGGCGAGAGGCTGCTCAACATCGCTGGTTGAGAAGGAATACATCGTGGTGTCGGCAAACAGGTAGAGGTTGATATCCTCGCCCTTGACAGCAGCACCCGAGGCTACAACGGGCAGTGTTGCTGCATTGGCTGCTGCGATGGTTGCAGTGCCCAGCAGAGTGGCCTTGTCGAGGCCGCCGTCCACATTGTAGAGTTTCAGGCCAATCACATTGTTGCCGTCAACGGCAGGAGTCACCATGAGTGCATGCTTGGCATACTTGAAGAATTGAATGCCTGTAGCAGCCTTGCCCACAGTGGTGTCGTTGAGGATTGAGTTGATGGTGCTGTTGGTGTTGTTGGTAGCAGCAGGAGTGAACTCTTGTGGCAGGCAGCTCTCGCCGTCGATCACAAAGTTGCCGTCGTTGTAGGGCGAAACCACCAGTTGCTTGTTCACACCGTTCTTGATGGTGCTGAAGTTGCCGTTGGTGATGGTGTTCTCGGTGAATACCGTGCTGGTAATCACATTGTCGTTGATCGAGACCACGAGCATGCGGCTACCTGTAGATGTGCCGGTAGTGGTGCCCGTGGTGATGAGCTTGCAGTCGTCGGCCGGGCCGCTCACGCCGAGGCCACGTCCCATGATTGCACGATAGAAGTTGGTCGAGCTCTGCGTAGTTTGCCACAGTGCGGGGTCGGCGTCGAGCGATGCCCACTTGTAGAAACGCACGGTGCCACGCTTGTAACCTGCGTCGACCTGTGCATCAGAGTACTGGCAGAGCACACTGTTCACGCCCACGAGTTGGCCGTCGGCAGTGAAGGCAATGTCGTTGAGAGCGCTGTAGTCGCCAGCATTCTCGGCATCGACTGCTGTGATGCCCTGGGTGCTGAGCTCCTTCACAACACTCTTGGTAGTGTTGTTGACCAGGTACAGGTGAGGCGTGGTGCCCTCGTTGGTGAGAATCACTGTCGAGTCGCCACGCACGATTGCGCGTTTCACAGTACCCGCCATCTTCAGGTTGCCGCTCTTGGCTTCGCCAAACTTGAAGCTGTCGGGGAGCTTGAGATAGGCAGGTTGCACGGGGTCGGGATAGTTCTCATAGGTAACTGTGGGAGGTACGTAGGACTGTGACTCAAGATACAGCTTAGCATAGGTGGTAGCGTTGGCCGTGACAGTGTAGTCGCCCATACTTGTAGCAACGAGGTCCTTGTACTCGTCGTTGACTGTCGACTCGGTGTAGGTGCCTTGCTCCTTGTAGCCACTTGCAGTTGCACGCAGGGTGTAGGTGCCAGGCTCGAGGTTTTCAAACACGAAGATGCCGTTGTAGAGTGTGTCTACATCGTAGGTCTTCACTGCAGTGCTGCCCTTGTAGAGGGTGACTTTTGCACCGTTGATAGGCAGCCACTGGTCGTTGGTGTTGGGTGCATAGTGGAAGAGGCTGTTCACGATCTTCTCGTGCAGGTCTTTCACTGTGCCCATGATATAGCCGGTCGTCTCGCCTTTGAGACCGAAATAAGCAGCCACACCGCGAGCTGTGCGTATGCCTTCCTGACCGCAGTAGTCCTTGTTGAGGGCACGGTGGCGTGCTGGCTGATAGGTGTGGAAGTAGCCTTCCATCAGGAAGCCTGGAGTGCCATGGCGCAATACGCCCAGGTAGCCACGGAAGGTGCCTTTGCTGGTTGTAGTCGTGTAGGAGCTGCCGTAGAAGGAGATGTCGCCGCGCACGTTGGAGCTGGTGCGGCTGTAATAGCTCTGCGGGTCAAGCTCGTCCATGTAGTGAGGGCCCCAGGTGCTCAAGCACATGTTGCGGCTTCCGGCTACCGAGTCGCCATTCTCGCCATCGCTGCCGCGATACAGGAACAGGGGATAGTTGGTTGTGGTGCCATCGCTGGCAGCGTTGGAGTGAATTGAAACAAAGATGTCCATGTTGTTGGCATCAACCTCGCGGCATATTGCCGAGAGCGGACGGTTGTAGATTTCATCGGGATCGTAATTGTCCTTTGTATAGGGGTACGGGCCGTTTTGCACACGCGAGTACATGATGTTTTCATGCTTCACGCCCATGTTTTCAAGGGCCTTGCCCATGCGCAGGATTTTCCACAAGTTGGTGTTGGACTCGTAGAAACCGCAAGTGTCGGGCATGCCTGTCTCGGGCAGGTTGGGATAGGGGATGGTAGCCATCGGGCGGTCGTTAGGACCCCAGCTGCCATGGCCTGGATTGAGGTAAACGCGCAGTTCGTCGGCAGTCTTAGCCTGCATTGCGCCAGCTGCAATGATTGCAGCCGAAATGAGTAAAATAAATTTCTTCATAGCTGTAATCATTTAGTAACATTGATAATATAAGCTTCGCCTGCAGGTGTTGAGAAGGCAATTTTGCCCGATGCAGGAGAAACCTCGGGATACATGGCGATTTGCGACCCATCGGTGAGGGTCTGCTTGTTGCCATTGAGGTCGGCAGCCACGATAGTAGAAGCATATACTGCTTCGCCGTCGTCATAGTCCATCATGCCCACGATGGTGTTGTTGTCCCACCACTTGGGAGCACGCATGTTGCCAATTTTCTTTAAGCCAGTGCCGTCGATGTTGCACACATAGGTGCCGTGGCCCATGACAAAGTAAAGTGCCTTGGAGCCATCGGGAGAAACCGACTCCCAGATGTAGCTTTTGTCGGTGCCGTTTGGAGAGAACACGCTTGTTTTACCGTTCTTGGTAATCATGAGCTGCCTGTTGCTGATGGAAAGCACAGGGGCGCTCACGTCGGCCTTGGCAGCGTTTAGGCCTTTGGCCCGTATTTTGCCCTTGTTGACAAATGCTGCTGTAGCCCCCTCGACAGCAACGCCTTGAAGGTTGCGTGTGGGAGCTAAAAGCTGCTGGCTCGAGCCTGTGCTCACATTGGTTGCCTGCAATGCCACGTGACGAAGGTGGTCGGCAGTGAACGTGGCCTCGCGGTAAACTACCGTCTGGCCGTCTTGAGAGATTTTTACATCATAACCCGCGCTTTGAGCATTGCTCAGCGTGGTCGTTGCATTTGTGCGAAGATCAAATTTAGCCAACCCTTTGTTGGTGCAATCGGTCAGGAGCAGGTAGTCGCCCTGCGGACTGATTGCAGCCACCTTGGCGTTGGAGTTCATCGGGATATTGACCTTGTCGATCGACCCCACGGTAAACACCTGCGCCATGCAGCTAAACGATGCACATAATGCCAATGTTAAGAAAACATTTTTCATAAAAAAAAGCATCTGTTTAAGTTATACAATAAGATAATTTGATAGGTTAATATTATTATGTTTTACTAATAAAAAGTCTCAGTTAATGGATGTCTTTTTTCTCATGTAAAATTAGGAATAATAAAGTTGCCACGCAATTGATTTTAATTGTTTTGATTAAAATTTTACAATATTTAAGGCAATGTTGCAAAAAAATCTCGGCAGTGATTGGCTACCGAGATTAGTGGGGTTATAAATAGATGATGGCTATATTATATCAAGTATTGAGAGCTTATCGACTTGTTGTCGTGCACGCGCTGGATGGTGTCGCCAAACAGGCTTGCTATGCTCAGCACTTTTGCCTTTGGGCACTTTGTGGTGTCAAATGGAATAGAGTTGGTGAAGATTACCTCCTCAAGGGCGCTGTCCATTACCCGGCTGGCTGCAGGGCCGCTCATGATGGCATGCGAAGCCAGCGCCCTCACCGAGCGTGCACCGCCTTCTTTCATCAGATTGGCAGCCTTGCATATCGTGCCTGCTGTGTCGATCATGTCGTCGACGAGCACCACGTCTTTGTCTTTTACATCACCTATGATGGTCATGTTGGCAACTACGTTGGCCTTGGCACGCTGCTTGTGGCACAGTACGAGCGGGCAGTCGAAATACTTGGCATAATTGTTGGCACGCTTGGCACCGCCCACGTCGGGAGAGGCAATCACCAGGTTGTCGAGTTTCAGCGACTGCACATAGGGCATGAGCACCGACGAGGCATAGAGGTGATCGACAGGCACATTGAAGAAACCTTGGATTTGGTCGGCATGGAGGTCCATCGTGATCAAGCGGTCGATGCCGGCTGTGCTCAGCAGGTCGGCTACGAGTTTAGCGCCTATCGACACACGGGGCTTGTCCTTGCGGTCTTGACGGGCCCAGCCGAAGTAGGGGATTACTGCAATCACGGTTTTGGCCGAAGCTCGCTTGGCGGCATCGATCATGAGCAAGAGTTCCATAAGGTTGTCGCTGTTGGGGAACGTGGATTGAACGATATAAACCTCGTTGCCACGTATCGACTCCTCGAAGGAAACCTCAAATTCGCCATCAGAGAAATGCTGAATGTTCATTTTGCCAATCTCAATGCCAAGGTGCTGACACATCTCGTCGGCCAAATAGTGCGATTTTGTACCAGAAAAGATTTTGAATGGTTGCGTTGAATTACTCATTATATCTTTAAGTGTTTAAAAACATTACAAATTTACGACTTAAATGTGAGGTGAGCGAAGTAATTTAAAAATATTTTTACATTAATTTCTTTCTTAGTTTACCTTAAATTTCCACAGCACTGTGCCATAGGGCTCTATGTCGAGATGAAGCTTGTCGTGGTCGGTAAAGAGCGATTTTCTCTTGTGCCTGGTGACGAGCTCGGTCATCATGTAGGTGCCAGGCTTGATGTGCAACGTGTCGAAAGCGTGGGCAGGCACGTCGATGTCGATACTGGCCGGGCTTGGCCCGAAGTTGCAGCCTATGATGATGCTTTCTTTTCCATAGTTACGCATGTATACGTAGTGTCGAGTTGGGTCAAGATTGCCGTAGTTCACATACATGAGGTCGAAGAGGCTGCCTTGTGCTATGGCCTTCTCGGTAGTGGCAATTTTCATTATCTTTTGATATATCTTGCGCAGCGACTTTTCGTCGGGCGACAGGTTGGCGAGTGTGCACTTTCCATTGTTGTACCACCGTCTCACGGTGGGAATGCTGCAATAGTCGAAAATCGATGTGCGCCCGTCGTTGCCGCTGAAGCCTTGAGCTCCGGCGCCTTTCTCGCCCAGTTCCTGGCCGGCATAGAGCATGAAAGGGCATGTGGTGAGTGTGGCCGACACCACAAGGGCGGGCACGACGTGGTGGGCATTGCCTGCCTTCTGGTAGCTGGCTATGCGCTGCTCGTCGTGGTTTTCCAAGAAGTTGAGCATGTGCTCCTTCATGCCATCGACAGTTTGCCAGCACTTTGTGATCTCGCTTGCGGGCAACTGGCCGGCCAGCACGCCGCACAGGGCGTCGTAGAGTGTGACTTTGTCGTAAAGGTAGTCGAATCCACCTGTGTGTATATAGCTGTGATAGAGATTCACATCGTAGATTTCGGCAATGAAGATGATGTGGGGATATTTCTGCTTTACAGCCCCTATGGCCCACTGCCAGAATTCCACAGGCACCATGTGGGCCATGTCGCACCTGAAGCCGTCGATTCCCTTGCTGGCCCAGTACATGAGAATGTCGAGCATTTTTCTCCAAGTGCCAGGTGTGGGGACAAAGTGCTTGCTCCCGTTCCACGGGTCGACGCCGTAGTTGAGTTTCACCGTTTCATACCAGTCGCCAGCTCCCGGTGTGGCGTTGTAGCAATCGTTGCCCGTAGCCTTGGCAGGATACTCGATATACCTGTCGGGCCCGATGCCCATGTCGACACTTGGTGCAAAGTGCTGCCCAGTGATGTAAAAGAAATTGTTGGCAGGCGAGAAAAACATGTTTTTGTTGTCGTCGGCACCCAGGTCTCGCACGCCCTTGGGTGCAGCATCGCTGTGGTATTGACGCGCAACATGGTTGGGCACAAAGTCGATAATCACGCTCATGCCAGCCTTGTGTGTGCGTTGCACCAGTTGCTCAAACTCGTTGCGGCGGTTGGTCACATCGACGGCAAGGTCGGGGTCAATATCGTAATAGTCTCTTATGGCATAGGGCGAACCCGCATTGCCTTTCACCACGTGAGGGTTGCTCGACGCGATGCCGTAGGCGCTGTAATCGGTCTTGGTGGCATGTTCGATGACTCCGGTATACCACAAGTGGGTCACACCGAGCTCGTGAATCGATCCCAACACTTTGTCGTTGATGTCGTTGAGTTTCCCCACTCCGTTTTGGTCTATGGTGCCGTTGTAGATGTTGCGGCTGCATGTGTTGCTGAAAAGGCGGGGCAGGAGCTGATAAATGATGATTTTATTTGCGTTCATCTCTTAGTTGTTTCAGTATGGGTGAGTTTACGAGAACTTTCATCGCGGCAAAGTAGCCTTCTTTTGCATTATCGGCCATTTTTTTGACGTCAAAGGTGCTGCTCTCTTTCATTGAGTCGACATTGATGATGACATCGCACAGGTCCAGGTCGGGCTTGGAGTTGTGGGTGGTCATGAGCCGATAGGCACGGTAGGCGATGTCGGCAATCGTCGACTTGAATGGCGACGTGTTGAGCGGGCTCACGTTCACCCCCAGTAGCAGGTCGCACTTGTCTCGCAACGCAAAGGCTGGCAAGTTGTGCAACACGCCGCCGTCGATATAGGTTTGTCCGTTGATTTTCATAGGCTTGAATATCACGGGCAAACTGCATGAGGCCAGCACGCAATCGGCAAGTGGACCGCGGGTGAAGAGCTCTTCCTTGTAAGTGTCGAGATTGGTTGCCGATATGATAGTGGGGATTTTCAAGTCCTCGATGCGCTCGGTGGGCAAGTTCTTCTTTAAAAAATGAGCGAACTTGTCAAATTTGAAAATACCGTCGGTTGGGGCGCTGAATTTAGCCAGACTTTTGAAATTGATTGTTGAAAAAGCCTTTAGGGTGTCGTCGGGACTCACTCCCGAGCCATAGAATGCCGCCATCACTGCACCGGCACTCACGCCCGCCAAAATATCGGGGCGCAGGCCGAAATCATCGAGGGCTTTCATGACACCGATGTGGGCAAAACCCTTGGCGCCGCCACCACTCAGTGCCACGCCCAGACGATATTTCTTGTTTGTTTGCATACTTTTATTTTCTACAAAAATATTACATTTTGCCGACACAATACCAGAAAATGGTAAAAAAATAAAGGCGAACCGACGAAGTTCGCCTTTAAATAAATGCTATTTAATTCAATACTGCGACATTATCCCAGGAAGCCCAAAAGTACACCAGCTGCAACGGCCGAGCCTATTACACCTGCCACATTGGGCCCCATGGCATGCATGAGCAAGTAGTTGCGTGGATCGTACTTCAGGCCCATGTCGTTGCTGATGCGTGCAGCCATGGGCACTGCGCTCACACCAGCGTTGCCAATGAGTGGATTGAGCTTGTTGTCCTTGCTCAAGAACAGGTTGAAGAACTTGACAAACAGCACGCCGGCAAATGTTGCAATGATAAATGCCATAGCGCCCAAGAAGAAAATCTTGACGGTGCTCAGTGTCAGGAACTGTGAAGCCTGTGTGGAGGTGCCTACTGTCAAGCCCAGTATCATGGTCACAATGTCGGTCATCGCATTGCTTGCAGTCTTGGCCAGGCGAGTGGTGACTCCCGACTCACGCAGCAGGTTGCCGAAGAAGAGCATGCCCAGCAGAGGCAGACCCGACGGCACAAAGAAGCAAGTGAGCAGCAGACCCACAATCGGGAAGAGTATCTTCTCGTTTTTGGTCACCTTGCGAGCTGGCTTCATGTGGATGACACGCTCTTTCTTGGTCGTGCACAGGCGCATGATGGGAGGTTGTATCACTGGCACGAGTGCCATATAGGAGTAGGCACACACGGCAATGGCTCCCAACAGGTTGGGTGCCAATTTCCCGCTCAGGAAGATGGCAGTTGGGCCATCGGCACCGCCAATGATGGCTATTGCACCTGCCTGGTCGGGCATGAAGCCGATGGCGAGGGCTACCATATAGGCACCGAAGATGCCAAACTGGGCAGCAGCGCCCACCAGCATAAGTTTAGGATTGGCAATGAGCGCACCAAAGTCGGTCATGGCGCCAATGCCAAGGAATATGAGTGGCGGATACCATCCCTTCACCACACCTTGATACAGAATGTTGAGGACCGATCCTTCCTCATACACACCAATCTCGTTGCCTGGCTGAAATGGAATGTTGCCTACCAAGATGCCGAAGCCAATGGGCACAAGCAGCATTGGCTCGAAGTCATGCTTGATGGCGAGGTAAATAAACAGCAGGCCGAAGCAGATCATGATCAGGTTGGTATAGTCACAGTTGTAGAAACCTGTGAAATGCCAGAACTGAGTCAGATTGCTTGATATGATATCAAATATACTTGCTAACATAACTACGCAATTACCATGATAGTGTCGCCCTCGAGCACCGAGTCCTCTTTGGCAACGTTGATACTCTTAACCGTACCGTCTTTACCGGCCTTGATTTCGTTGCCCATCTTCATGGCTTCAAGGATGCACACCACGTCGTCGGCCTTCACTGCCTGGCCTTCCTTGACATAGAGTTCCTTGATGGTGCCAGGCAGTGGCGACTCGATTACGAAGTCGCCTGCAGCAGCCTTGGCAGCTGCTTTCTTGGGCTTGGCTACAGGAGCTGCCGCCACTGCAGCAGGAGCAACCTTCTTGACAACGTGCGAGATCTTGGGCTGGTCTTCGAGCTCTACCTTGTAGCTCTTGCCGTTGACCTCGACTTGGGCAACGTTGTTCTCGTCGACATTACCAACGGCAACTGTGTACTCGTTGCCATTGATTTTATATTTGTATTCTTTCATTTTGAAGTAAAGTCTGTTAATTTTTTTTGAAAACCTGGTTGTTATTTGCGTTGAGGCGTTGGGCACATCATTTGCTCCTTCGAGTTCCATGCAGTGGCGGTGTTGTGCTTGAAGGTCAACACGCCGCTTTCCTCGTCGTGGGCGTTGAAGTGCTGGTACAGTGCCATGCATATGGCTGTAATTTCCTCCTCGCCGGCCTCGGGTGCCGTAGCAGCAATGCTCGCTTGAGGCTCAACTGCCTGTGGGGCTGCCGGGGCTGCGTTCTTGTTGAGCGACTTGTCGCTCACATAGCCAAACAGCTTGAAGAGCAAGAACAGCAGGATGAGAGCCGAGAACACAATGAGCATGGCAATGATGGTGATGATCACGCCATAGGGATCGTGCTGGTGGAACTTTTCGATGTTCTCGTTCTTGATGCGAGTGTTGAAATTGCCGGGGGTGATGGCTTTCTCGATGCTGCTGCCGTCGCGCATTTCAAAATCGCCGTTGTGCTCTGCGCCCTCGATGGGCAAACGGCCTTCGGCCTTGAGCGCATAGGACTGGCTGGCTTTGAGCGAGGCAGGAATCGTGAGCTCGTCGACCAAGTCTCCGTTTACATCATATACTGCAATGTAGTTCTCTTTTCCATCGGCAAACTTAAACGGCAGGTGGAAGGTGCCATTTTGGATTTGCCCATCGGCAACAAACACGCATTGCCCGTGCTCGCCCAGGTTGGTGTTTCTTTCATCACCGCGCGGAATCATGTAGACTCCGGTTTTCAACGGGTCCTCTGAAAGGTAGCGAAGCACTGCATCGCGACCACGCACTTGCTCGCGCTGGTAGGCGATGTCCTCGTTGGCCTTTGTGAATATCTGGTCGGGACGTTTGTCGGTGATAAACATCTTCTCGATGGCATAGGCTTGATAGCTTGAGTTGTAAAGCTCGACCCATCCGGCCGTTGTGCCACCATACTGCGTGCTGTCTTGAGCAACCATCACCTCGGTGATGCGCAGGTTCTTGTGACCCTGTGCAAGTGCGCCGAAGCTCACGACTGCTGCAAGTAGCAGAAAAATGATATTTCTTTTATTCATCTCTTTTAACACTTTATATATATTAGAGAGGAATATTTCCGTGCTTTTTGGCCGGGTTGGTCAGTTTCTTGGTGCGAGTCTGCTCGAGTGCACGTATGATGCGGAAACGTGTGTTGCGTGGCTCGATCACGTCGTCGATGTAGCCGTACTTGGCTGCATTGTAAGGCGTGCAGAACAGGTCGTTGTACTCCTGCTCTTTCTCGGCAATAAATTGCTTGTGGTCGGCCATGATTTTCTTGGCCTCTTCCTCGCTCTTGGCCTCGGCTGCAGCAGCCTTTGCCATTTTGCCTTGCTTGGCATAGAGAATGCCTGCTGCACCGCTGGCACCCATCACTGCGATTTCGGCGCTTGGCCATGCATAGTTCATGTCGCCGCGCAGCTGCTTGCAGCTCATCACGATGTGGCTGCCGCCGTAGCTCTTGCGCAACGTCACTGTGATCTTGGGCACAGTTGCCTCGCCGTAGGCATAAAGCAGCTTGGCGCCGTTCATGATCACTGCGTTGTATTCTTGCTGCGTGCCGGGCAGGAAGCCGGGAACGTCGACCAGTGTCACCAGAGGGATGTTGAAGGCGTCGCAGAAACGCACAAAGCGTCCGCCCTTGCGGCTTGCATTCACATCGAGCACACCTGCCATGTAGTTGGGTTGGTTGGCAATCACACCCACGCTCTGGCCATTGAAGCGGGCAAAGCCCACGATGATATTCTTGGCCCAGTCCTTGTGAACCTCAAGGAACTCGCCGTTGTCGACGATTGCGCCTATCACGTCATACATGTTGTAGGGGTCGTTGGGGCTCTCGGGAATGACACTGTTGAGTGCATCCTCGGCACGATCGATGGGATCGGTGCACTCCACGCGCGGAGCTTCCTCCATGTTGTTGCTCGGCATGTAGCTCAGCAACTTCTTGATCAAGGCCATGGCCTCTTCCTCGTTTTCGGCTGCAAAGTGTGCCACACCGCTCTTGGTAGCGTGCACTTTTGCTCCACCCAGTTGCTCCTGGCTCACATCCTCGCCTGTCACGGTCTTTACCACCTTAGGTCCAGTGAGGAACATGTAGCTTATGCCTTGGCACATGATAATGAAGTCGGTGAGGGCGGGAGAGTATACGGCACCGCCGGCGCAGGGGCCTAAGATGGCCGATATCTGAGGAATCACGCCGCTGGCGTTGATGTTGCGCTGGAAGATCTCGGCATAGCCGCCCAGGGCATTGATGCCCTCCTGGATGCGTGCGCCGCCCGAGTCGTTGAGTCCAATGACGGGAGCTCCGTTCTTCATGGCCAAGTCCATGATCTTGCATATCTTCATGGCCATTGTCTCACTCAAGGCTCCGCCAAAAGAGGTTGCGTCTTGTGCGAAGATGTAGACGAGACGGCCCTCGATAGTGCCATATCCTGTCACGACAGCGTCGCCGTCGACCTGCTTCTTCTCCATGCCGAAGTTGGTGCAGCGATGACGCACAAACATGTCAAGTTCCTCAAAGCTGCCTTCGTCGAGGAGCATGTTGATTCTTTCGCGGGCAGTGTATTTGCCCTTGTCGTGCTGTTTTTGAATGGCTTTTTCGCCACCACCGAGGCGCGCAGCATTACGGCGCTCGATCAGCTCTTGAATTTTTTCAAGTTGTTTGCCCATTATTCTTTTTACTTATTTGGATTTTCACAAAGTTCGATTAATGCTCCGCAAGTGCTCTTGGGGTGTACAAAAGCGATGTTCAAGCCGTCGGCACCCTTGCGAGGAGTCTTGTCGATCACGCGCTCACCCTTCTCTTGCAATTCGTTGAGTGCATTGGCCAGACCGTCCTCAACGGCAAAAGCCATGTGCTGAATGCCGCCGTGGCCGCCGTTCTTGGCAATGAACTTTGCAATGGCGCTCTCGTCGCTCGTAGCCTCAAGCAACTCGATCTTGGTTTCTCCCACTTTCAGGAAAGCGGTCTTTACATGTTGGTCGGCAACTTCTTCGATCTTGTAGCACTTGGTGTTCAGTAATTTCTCGTAAAATGGGATTGCTTGCTCAAGCGATGCAACAGCAATGCCCACGTGTTCGATGTGTGAAATCTGCATAACGAAAATTTGTTTTAAAAAGTTGTTATATAATTAGTTAATTGATATTTAAAAGTAATGTCGATATTATGCCCCGCAGGTCGGCAATTCTTCAGTGCAAATTTACTACAAATTATTTAAAAGGCGGCCATTATTCGAGCAAGAATTACTTTTAAACTTCTTTAAAAATAATATCAAATTTTAAATTCTTGCCACCTGCTATTTTACATTGGAATCGCACATCTTATTAATTGCCGCAACCACGCCATGCTCCCCACCATGTGCTTAATTTGTATTTGATCTAAATTGCAATGTTGTGCAAAGTTGTCGTTTTTTGTGTGGATTATTGAGCTTTGAAATTCTTGTTTTGGAAAACTTTTACAATGGTTTAAATTGTTAAACTATTGATATTAAGAGTTGTATGTATATGAATTGGAAATTTTAATTTTTCAAAGCAAATCTTTGTTTTAAAAAATGATTGTTGCTAAATTTGCGCTGGTTTCGCCAAAAAAAATAATTTAACACATACTATTATAATATACTTTCAAAAGTGAACACAACGACATACACTTATGAAGAAGCTTATGAAGCCACACTCAAGTATTTTGGTGGCGATGAGCTGGCAGCAAGGGTCTGGACGAGCAAGTATGCTCTGAAGGACTCGCTGGGACATCTTTATGAGCTTACCCCCGACGACATGCATCACCGCATCGCCCATGAGATTGCACGCATAGAGAACAAGTATCCCAATCCAATGAGTGAAGAAAAAATCTTCGGCTTGATAAAGCATTTTCGCTACATTGTGCCACAGGGCAGCCCTATGGCGGGCATTGGCAACAATTTCCAAGTTGGCTCGTTGTCCAATTGCTTTGTCATTGGCCTTGATGGTTATCCCGACAGCTACGGGGGCATCTTGAAGATCGACGAAGAGCAGGTTCAGCTCATGAAACGACGTGGTGGTGTGGGCCACGACTTGTCGCACATTCGCCCTAAAGGCTCTCCGGTGAAGAACTCGGCTTTGACCTCGACAGGACTTGTACCCTTCATGGAACGCTACAGCAACAGCACCCGCGAGGTTGCTCAAGACGGGCGCCGCGGTGCGCTCATGCTCACGGTGAGCATCAAGCATCCCGATAGCGAGGCCTTTATCGATGCAAAAATGACCGAGGGCAAGGTCACTGGCGCCAATGTGAGCGTGCGCATCGACGACGATTTCATGAAGGCTGCCACCGAGGGAAAGAAATATGTTCAACAATACCCCGTGCATGCCGATTCCCCCCTGTATAAGAAAGAAATCGACGCCTCGAAGCTGTGGGGCAAAATCGTGCACAATGCTTGGAAAAGCGCCGAGCCTGGCGTTTTGTTCTGGGACACGATCATTCGCGAGTCGGTGCCCGACTGCTATGCCGACCTCGGCTTCCGCACGATTTCGACCAATCCTTGCGGAGAGATCCCGTTGTGTCCCTACGACAGCTGCCGCTTGCTTGCTATCAACTTGTATTCCTATGTCGAGAATCCGTTTACCAAGGAAGCTCGATTCAACTTCGATTTGTTCAAGGAGCACATTGGCTACGCCCAGCGCATTATGGACGACATCATCGACCTTGAAATGGAAAAAATCGAGAAAATCTTAGATAAAATCAAGAGCGATCCCGAAACGTTGGAAGTGAAGCAAACTGAGTTGAACTTATGGAACAAGATACGCAACAAGACCTTGAAAGGCCGCCGCACGGGCGTGGGAACCACTGCCGAAGGCGACATGATTGCCGCCATGGGACTGCGCTATGGCACCGAGCCTGCTACCGAGTTCTCGGTGAGTGTGCATCGCGCACTGGCACTGGCCGCCTATCGCTCTTCGGTCAACATGGCCAAAGAGAGAGGGGCTTTTGAAGTCTACGATGCGCAGCGTGAGAAGAACAATCCCTACATCAACCGTCTCAAGGAGGCCGACCCCGAGCTGTATGACAGCATGGTGAAGTACGGCCGCCGCAATATTGCCTGTCTCACAATCGCACCCACAGGCACCACCAGCATCATGACGCAGACCACGTCGGGCATCGAACCTGTCTTTCTTCCTGTGTACAAGCGTCGCCGCAAGGTGAATCCTAACGACAAAGATGTGCATGTCGATTATGTCGACAGCACAGGCGATGCCTTTGAGGAATATATCGTCTACCATCCTAAGTTTGTCACCTGGATGCAAGTCAACGGCATTGAGGTGCGGCATGACTACACGCAGCAGCAGCTCGATGAGATTGTAGCCAAGTCTCCCTACTACAAGGCTACGTCCAACGATGTTGACTGGGTTGAAAAAGTGAAGATGCAGGGTGCCGTGCAAAAATGGGTCGACCACTCGATAAGCGTTACAATCAACCTGCCTAACGACATCAGCGAGGATATGGTGAACAAACTTTATGTAGAGGCGTGGAAGGCTGGTTGCAAGGGATGCACTGTGTACCGCGATGGCTCTCGCTCGGGTGTGCTTGTCACGCTCACCAGCGAGGACAAGAAAAAAGAGAAAGAGAAGCAGGCACACTACATGGCCGAAGAAGAGCACATCTTGAAGCGCCCGATTGTGCTTGACGCCGATGTTGTGCGTTTCCAGAACAACAAGGAGAAGTGGATTGCATTCATCGGCCTCATCGACGGACGCCCCTACGAGATATTTACCGGTATTGCCGACGACGAAGAGGGCATTTTCTGTCCTAAGTCGGTAACCAAGGGCAAGATTATCAAAGTCATAGGAGAGGATGGCGAGAAACGCTACGATTTCCAGTTTGTGAACAAGCGAGGGTTTAAAACCACTATCGAGGGCTTGAGCGAGAAGTTCAATCCCGAGTTCTGGAATTATGCCAAGCTCATCTCTGGTGTGCTGCGCTACGGCATGCCTATAGCCCAGGTGCTGAAATTGGTGAGCAGTCTTGAGCTCGACAATCAGTCGATCAATACCTGGAAAATGGGTGTGGAGCGTGCCCTCAAGAAATACCTGCCCAACGGCACCAAAGCCAAGGGCAAGAAATGTCCCAATTGTGGCCAGGAAACCCTTATCTATCAAGAGGGATGCTTGATATGCACCAATTGCGGCACGTCGCGCTGTGGCTGATGCTTTCAGTCATTTGAACTGAAGATTGGTTACAAGGGGTCGAAAAGCAATTTTTGGCCCCTTTAATTTTGGCATTTTAACCTTTTGCAGTAACTTTATGACTTAAAAAGAAAACCTATGAGGGCCATATTCACTATCAACTACGTCACGCAGTGGGGCGAAAACCTGTTTCTTGTTTCAGACAGCGACGGGGCCTCGCATGCAATGACCTTTCACGACAATTTTTATTGGTCGTGTGAGTTGGAGGCTGGAGACGACTTTGTCTACCATTACGAGGTCAATGCTGGCGTGCGAGTGCGTATCGAGCCCTTTGGTCACAACCTTTCATTCTGCCGCAGCAACACACTCGATGAGGTGACGCTGCTCGATTCATGGCAAGATTATGAGAGCGACAACATTTTTTGCACATCCCCATTCCAGATCATGTTTCCACGCAAGCGACCGCGCCGTGTGGACAAATGTGTGATGCCGTCGCATGTTACGCTAAGGGTCAAGGCGCCTGCAATACCGCCTGAATATGCCCTGTCCATAACTGGCGGCTCGTTGCAATTGGGCAACTGGCAACCGCAAAAGGCGGCAAGATTGATTCCTGCCGATTTTCCGTATTGGACTGTGTGTCTGCAGCCTGAGGGCGTTTATGAGTTCAAGTTTATTGTAGTCGACCGCGAGAGCGGCGAACTTGTAGCTTGGGAAGAGGGCGACAATCGCGAGCTTGCGGTTACATTTCCGCACAATAGTGCACTTGTTGTCACAGGGCTGAAATTCCGCAATCCGCTCAGCAAGTGGAAATGTGCAGGAACTGCTGTGCCTCTCTTCGCTTTGCGCACAGCATCTGACTTTGGCGTTGGCGACTTTGCCGATATCCCAAAGATTGTCGACTGGGCCACACGCACTGGGCAGCACATCATTCAATTTTTGCCCCTAAACGACACCACCTCGCTCGATAGCTACCACATGTCACATCCCTACAATCCTGTCTCGGCATTTGCCTTGCACCCCATCTACGTGCGTCCACCCAAGGCAGGCGTGTTAATCGATAAAAAGCTCATGGCGCGATTCACACAGCGTGCCATGCACCTCAACAGCATGAAGAGTATCGATTATGGAGGTGTATTGAGGTTGAAAATTGACTATATGCGTGCTATTTATGAGGATAACATTCAAGCTATTCTTAAAGATGTAGCATTCTGTGATTTTGTCGCGGCCAATGCCAGTTGGCTTCGTCCCTATGCAGCTTTTTGCATCCTTCGCGACAGCAACGAGACGCAGTGCTTTGAGCACTGGGGGACGTACTCGGTTTATGACGAGGACAAAGTCTCGGCCTTCCTCGAGGCGCAAACCCATGAGGCCAATTTTGTGTTTTTCTACCAGTACACTTTGCACAAGCAACTTGCCGAGGCAGTGCGATATGCCCACGAGCACAATGTGTTGCTCAAGGGCGACTTGCCCATTGGGGTGAGCCCACACAGCGTCGATGTGTGGTGCGCCCCGGCAATGTTCGACATGAGCAGGCAAGCTGGTGCGCCTCCCGACTATTTCTCTCAACACGGGCAAGTGTGGGGATTCCCGCTATATGACTGGAAGGCAATGGAGCAAGACGGCTATAGCTGGTTTAAAGCTCGTGTGCGCAACATGGCGCAATACTTCGATTGCTGCCGGCTCGACCATGTGATGGGGTACTTTCGCATGTGGGCTGTGCCTTTGGGTCAGAGCGAGGGTGCCTGTGGACACTACGTACCCTGCATTCCCGATGTGCCCATCGAGGTCAACGAACTGCTATGGAAGCAAAACGGCCTCAATCATCTTGGCGCCATTGTGAAGGCAACGAGCATGCTCCTTTGCGGCGAAAACATTGGCACTGTGCCGGCTGGGGCCGACGATGTTTTGAAGCAACTGGGCGTTCTCTCCCTGGAGATTCAGCAGTTGCCACGGGATGGATATCCTTTCCGATGGCCCGACACATTTCCTTACATGAGTGTGTGTTCTACTTCCAACCACGACATGAACGTGCTGAGAAGCTGGTGGAAACATGACTATACTGCTGCTCAGCAATTTTATGACTTGGTACTGCATCACGATTTAACAGCGCCCGACGAGGCCACGCCCGACATGTGCGAGGAAATACTTGCCCAGAACCTGGGCTCAAGCTCGATGCTGGCTATATTTCCCATACAAGACTGGCTGTCGATCGATGCCGACCTGAGGAACCCCGACCCCGACAGCGAACGTGTCAACAATCCCATGAGCGTGGACAACCGGTGGGATTATCGCATGCACATTCCCCTTGAGACGCTTGTGGCCGCTGCCGAATTCAACAAGAGGGTGAGAATGCTCATTGCACAAAGTGGGCGGTGAAACCCTGTTTTCAACACTTAGACTTGCGATTTAAGCTTGCAATTGTTAATTTTGCAATTGCATAGTACAATCATTATTTAAATCAGCTTATAACTCAGCTCGTCAATGAAAAAAAAAGTCATGCTGGTTTTTGGGACTCGGCCAGAGGCTATAAAAATGGCTCCGCTGGTGATAGAGCTTAAAAAACACAGTGACCAAGTCGAAACAATAGTTTGTGTCACAGGCCAGCACAGGGAAATGCTCGACCAGGTGTTGAAGGTCTTCAACATCACCCCCGACTGCGACCTCAACATCATGAAATCGGGACAAGATCTATATGATGTCACCACACGTGTCCTGCTTGGCATGCGCGAGGTGCTCAAGCAATACACTCCCCACGTGGTGCTCGTGCACGGCGACACGACAACAAGCACAGCAGCTGCGCTTGCGGCTTTTTATCAGCACATTCCAGTGGGGCATGTCGAGGCAGGTCTCAGGACTCACAACATATACAGCCCTTGGCCCGAGGAGATAAACCGCCAGCTCACAAGCCGCCTTGCCTTGTTCGACTTTTCGCCCACAGCGACGAGTCGCCAGAATCTTCTCGACGAGGGTGTGCCCGACCATCGCATTGTCGTGACTGGCAACACTGTGATAGATGCCCTCCACATTGTGGTTGACAAGATCAAGAGTGACGGTGAGCTTAAGAGCGCTATTGTGCACGAGCTCGCTGCTTTTGGCTATGACACTTCCCGCTTGTCGGGCCACAATCGCAGGCTTGTTCTTGTCACGGGACATCGCCGCGAGAACTTCGGTGTGGGATTTGAACACATCTGCCAGGCTATCAAGACACTGTGTGAGAAATACCCTGGTGTCGACTTTGTGTATCCCATGCATCTGAATCCCAATGTGCGTACCCCGTTACGCATAACATTTGGTATCGATAGATCCCGAACAGCTAATCTTTTTTTGATAGAGCCACTTGAGTACTTGAGCTTTGTTTATCTCATGAGCAAGGCCTATCTTGTGCTCACCGATAGCGGTGGAATCCAGGAAGAGGCTCCCGGGCTTGGCAAGCCAGTGCTTGTGATGCGCGACACTACCGAGCGCCCCGAGGCTGTGACTGCCGGCACAGTGAAACTTGTGGGTGCCGACTATTGCAGGATTGTCGACAGCGTGTCGCAATTGCTCGATGATGCTGCAGCCTATGGGGAGATGAGCCATTCGGTTAACCCCTATGGCGATGGCCATGCCAGCCAGCGAATAGTAGAACATTTAATTCATTCATTATATAATTTATGACCAAGATGAAAGGTAAGATTTTAGTGACTGGAGGAACCGGTTTTATCGGTTCACACACTACGGTTGAGTTGCAAAATGCAGGCTATGAGGTCGTAATCATCGACAATCTGTCCAATAGCAACCGCGAAGTGCTCGACGGTATCGAGCACATTACAGGCATTAGACCAGTCTTTGTTGAGGGCGATTGTGCCAATATCGACACATTGCGCCAGCTATTTAAGGAAAATCCTGGGATAAATGGCATTATTGACTTTGCAGCAAGCAAGGCTGTGGGTGAGTCGGTACACAAGCCCATTTTGTATTATCGCAACAATTTAAATATTCTGCTCAACTTGCTTGACTTGATGCCTGAGTTTGGAGTCAAGGGCTTTGTTTTCTCCTCGTCGTGCACCGTCTATGGCGAGCCCGATGTGAATCCTATCACCGAAGATGCCCCTATCAAGAAGGCAACTTCGCCCTATGGCGAGACCAAGCAGGTGAGCGAGGACATCATTCACGATGTCATTGTCAGCGGTTCCCCCATCAAGGCCATCATTTTGCGATACTTCAACCCGATTGGCGCTCATCCAAGCGGAGAAATAGGGGAGTTGCCCAATGGCGTGCCTCAAAATCTTGTGCCTTATCTCACACAGACGGCCATTGGCATACGCAAGGAGCTCAGCATCTTCGGCGATGATTATCCCACACCCGACGGGTCGTGCATACGCGATTTCATCAATATCGTAGACCTTGCCAAGGCTCACGTCAAGGCGCTGGAGCGCATGCTCGACGACAAGAGCGACAGCAATCTCGAGTATTTCAACATCGGTACCGGCGAAGGCCTTTCGGTGCTACAACTGCTGCATGCCTTTGAGTCGGCAACAGGCGTTAAGGTTCCTCACAGGATTGTGGGGCGCCGTGAAGGCGACATTGTGAAGATATGGGCCGATCCAACCAAGGCCAATACTGTGCTGGGCTGGAAGGCTGAGGTCTCCATAGCCGACACCATGCGCAGCGCTTGGAACTGGCAGAAGAAGCTGCGTGAGCGCGGTATCATGTAGCAGGTGGTAAGACTGCAATAAAGAAAAAAGCCTCCTCATGCTCGATTTTTTTGTAGAGCTTTGGAGGCTTTTTTGTCGCATTACTTGATTTCACAGGTTTCCATATTCAGGTATCTCTGGTAGAAAAACGATGCGCTTGTTTGCATAGTCGTTGCGGCAGCAATAATGCACCATGCCATTGGAAATCATGAGATACCGGGCCATTATCACCTGGTTGTAGTGCAGTATGATTTGGTCAAACACGGCCTGGTCGATTTTGATGTTGGGGGCTTTGTATTCTACAATGACAAGCGGCCTGCCACAGTTGTCGGCCACAAGGCTGTCGCACCTTCTCTTGATGCCGTTTTGCACGAGCGACACCTCATTGGCCATAAGTCCGCGGGGATAGTGCTTGGCCTGGATGAGATATTCCACAAAGTTTTGACGCACCCATTCCTCGGGTGTCAGCCTTACAAACTTGTGGCGCAGTTGGTCGTATATAGCTGTGGCGCCACTTGGGTCGTGCTTTATATTGAACTGATATTCAGGAAGATTTAATTTTGCCATCTTTAAAAAATTTGCACAGGTCGTAAATAAGTCGTAAATTTAGCAAATAAAAATCACATAGTCAAAAGAAGCAATGCCTGCACGACGAGAAGATGTCACATATTTTTCACTGCGTAATGAAATTCTTCAAAAGAAGTTTCGTCCCATCTATTTGTTGCAAGGCGACGAGCCCTACTATATCGATCAGCTTAGCGACTTGATTGTAAATAGTGCACTTGGCGAGGATGAGCGTGATTTCAATCTCACAATATGCTATGGAATGGATGTTGACATCCGCAATGTGATTGCAACCTGCAAGCAATATCCGGCCATGTCGCAATATCAGGTGGTTGTGCTCAGAGAGGCCCAGAATGTGGGCAAGGCGCAAAACAAGCAGAACGTGTCCGAGCTCAACACTCTCAAGTTCTATGCCGAACGCCCGTTGCTGAGTACAATTCTTGTTGTGTGCTACAAGGGAGGCTCTTGCAAGTCGACCGAGTTTCTCAATGCCATGAAGAAGGCCCAAAGCGGTGTGGTGCTCACCTCCAGCAAGGTGAGAGATTACCAAATGCCGCAAGTCGTGAAGGACTACTGCATGTCGTTGAAACTGAATATCGACGACAAGTCGGTGCGCATGTTGTGCGACTCGATTGGGGTAGATATTTCACGCATGTTTGGAGAAATCGACAAGCTGAAACTTCTCGTCGGGGCGAGCAGCCGCATCACGCCCGCATTGATCGAGGAGAACATAGGCATCAGCAAGGACTACAACAATTTTGAGCTCGAGGACGCCCTCATTGCCCGCGACCAGGCCAAGGCCTATAGGATAATCGACTACTACAAAAAAAATCCCAAGAGCAATCCCGTGGTTGTGACCATCAGCATGATATACGGGTTTTTCAGCAATGTGCTCTTGCTGCGCACGGCACGCGACAAGACCGATGCCGGGCTCATGGCCCAGTGCGGCACCCGCTCGATGTTCCGCATCAAAAAATTCAAGGAGGCTGCCCGCACCTATAGCACGAGAGGCTGTGTCAATATCATCAGCTACTTGCGCGATTGCGACGTGCAAAGCAAGGGCCAGGGTTCGAGGCAAGACCCCTACGACCTGCTCTTTGACTTGATCTATAAGATTCTACACAGTTAGCTCTGCCTTTTTGGTTTTATGAGCTGAAAATTTTGTAACTTTGCAGTATAAATTAAATATCGTAAAGAGAAATTTTCCATATTATGGCCGATTCACCATTATTGCAGCGTCTTGAAGGGCTTGACGCCCGTTTTGAAGAAATCAAGACACTCATCACCGATCCTTCTGTCATTGCCGACCAGCCACGCTATGTGAAGCTCACCAAGGAATACAAGCATCTCGAGGACCTTCTCAAGGTTGCCAATGAATATAAAAAAATAACAGGCGACATTGCCGAAGCCAAGCAGCTGCTTGAGGAGGAAACCGACCCCGAAATGAAAGAGATGGCCAAGGAGGAAATCGAAGCCAACCAGTCACAGCTGCCCAAGCTTGAGGAAGAAATCAAGCTCAAACTCATCCCCGAGGATCCCGAGGACAGCAAGAATGTGGTGCTCGAGATACGCGGAGGCACAGGCGGAGACGAGGCCTGCCTCTTTGCCGGCGACTTGGCACGCATGTATGTGCGCTTCTGCGAGCGCAAGGGGTGGAAGGTAGAGATGTCGAGCTGCAGCCCAGGTGCAGCCGGAGGCTACAAGGAGGTGGTGTTCAGCATCACGGGCGACAACGTGTATGGCACGCTCAAGTATGAGAGCGGCGTGCATCGCGTGCAGCGTGTGCCGGTGACCGAAACACAGGGTCGTGTGCACACAAGTGCAGCCTCGGTAGCCGTGCTGCCCGAGGCTGAGCCCTTTGAGGTGCACATCAACGAGGGCGAAATCAAGTGGGACACCTTTCGCAGTGGCGGTGCTGGCGGCCAGAATGTGAACAAAGTGAACTCGGGTGTACGTCTGCGCTACATGTGGACCAATCCCAACACAGGCGAGCAACAAGAAATACTCATTGAGTGTACCGAGACACGCGACCAGCCCAAAAACAAGGAGCGCGCTCTGGCACGCCTGCGCACATTCATCTATGATCACGAGCACCAGAAGTATGTCGATGATATTGCCAATCGTCGCAAGACACTGGTCTCTACAGGCGACCGATCGGCCAAGATACGCACCTACAATTACCCGCAAGGCCGCATTACCGACCATCGCATAGGTTACACAGTCTATAACCTGCCTGCCTTTATGGATGGCGACATCCAGGACTGCATCGACCACTTGATTGTTGCCGAGAATGCCGAGAAGTTGAAGGAGGCTGAGCTGTAACCGCGTCTCGCCGTCAACTTTTAAAAATAAGAGACCACGCCTAATGTTGTAGATCATGGGAATTTCTGCACGTAATATTATCAATGCATGTTATGGGGGATGCCGACGTTTCCCGGCGTCGGTGTGCATGCTTGTGATTATGGTTTTTTCTGCCATATGCTGCAATCATTATCCCACATTGCTGCAAGATGGCGTTTACTTCTTTCTCATTTTCTATCCTGCTACCACGGCATTGCTGTGCATTTCGCTCAAGTTGTGGCAAGAAGAGGAGAATGACTTGCGCCGTCGTGTGATTGTACAGGCAGTGGCCCACGTTGTGTGGCTTGTCGCCTGCTTGTACTTTTCGAGCAAGGTGCCTTTTGATGCCAACCTGCCTGTTTCTTTCGCAATTGCGGCCGCTGTGCTTTCTATCGTGCTCTCGTGCTGGCTGCTATCATTCTATAAGGCACCCGACGACACACAATTGTGGAATTTCATGTGGCACACTACGGTTTCGGTTGTTGTGTGTGCGGGCATTGCACTGGCGCTTTTTATAGCGCTGGGCATCCTCATTCACTCTTTTAGAATGCTTTTCGGGCTGATTGCGACCGACAAAGTCTTTTCCGACGTTTTCATCCTGTGCTTTGGGCTGCTTGCCCCCTTGCTGTTCATGCAACTCATCCCGGCAGGAGACCGCAAGCATGATGGCAGTGTGCACACCAACCGTTTCCTAAATGGAGTTACACACTACCTTGTTGTTCCTCTTGTGACTATCTATGTGTTAACGCTTTACGTTTATGCCATTAAAGTGTTGATTCGGTGGCAGCTGCCCGACGGCTGGGTGAGCACTCTCGTAACGGTGCTCATGGCGCTCATGCTCATTGTCATCTTCCTCATGTATCCCACACGCAATGATGTCAAAATGAGGTTCAATCGTGTGGTATTGCGTTGGCTTCCCGTCGTCGTGCTCCCGCTACTCGTTTTCATGACGATAGGTGTTGCGCGCAGATTGGTTGATTACGGGGTTACCGTGTTTAGGCTCTACTTGGCTTTGTTCAACTTGTGGTGCTATGTAGTGTGCATTGTGCTGATTGCGACTCGCTGCAAGCGCTTCGGGTGGATAATTTCCTCGTTTGCGCTGGCATTTCTTCTCTTCTCTGTAGGTCCTTGGAGTATGGGCAATGTTACCCGCTATTGCTTGCAGAAGCAGGTGAAGAGTGCTTTGGTTGCAGCAGGCTGCAGCAGGTTGCCTCTCGGCAATGTCGATTATTCACGATGCATGAAGCAACTTCCCCCCGACAAAGCGCTTGCAGTCAACAGCAAGCTTTTGTATCTTAGAGATAATTATGGCTCAGAGGCGACTGCGAGGTTGGTCGACTCACATGTTAGTCTGGAATCCGTTATCGTCAACGACAGCCTCACTGATGATACTTTTTATACCAATTACTATTTCGACCAGTTTGTCGACATTCCCGAGAAGGTTTCCAAAGTGAGGTATGTCACGCAGAGTGCCTTTTTCAATGTTAATGGCGGAACTTGTAGTTTCACTGTCTCGGTCGACGACCGGCAATGCCATTTTAAGATTTCGACTGCCACTTTGCACAACATGGAGCAAGCTGCAGGCAAGATGCCGTTGTTGTTGAAGTCGAAAGAAGGCAATGTGTTGTGTGTCTACAGGCTGCGCTTTGATCGACACGCTGGTGGCAGTGGGATAGTCGAGGGTTTGCTATTTATCTGATAATATTATAAAAGTTATGACGAGAGAAGAACTGTTCAGTCAAATCAAGCTCAAGCGCAGTTTCCTGTGTGTGGGGCTTGACCCTGATTTGGAAAAAATGCCTGCTTCGCTCAACGGAAACTTGTTTGAGTTCAACAAGGCAATCATCGATGCAACCGCACAGTATGCGATAGCTTTCAAGCCCAACATGGCTTTCTACGAGGTGCAAGGGGCAAGCGGTATAACGGCTTTTGAAGACACGGTAGCCTACATCAGGGCACATTATCCCGATATCTTCATCATAGCCGATGCCAAGCGCGGCGACATTGGCAACACGAGTAAGATGTATGCTCGCAGTTTCTTTGAGACAATGGATGTCGATGCCCTCACCGTGGCACCCTATATGGGCGAAGACAGCATTACCCCATTCCTGGGTTACAAAGGGAAGTGGGTGGTTGTGCTTGCGCTCACGAGCAACAAGGGATCGCTCGATTTTCAACACGTTGAAGATGCTCATGGTACTCCTCTCTACATGACTGTGCTCCAAAAGACCAAGCAGTGGGGCAGTGCCGACGACATGATGTATGTGTGCGGGGCTACTCAAGCCGCCTTGCTGGCCGACATACGCAGGGTTGTGCCACAGCATTTCTTACTGGTGCCTGGCGTGGGGGCTCAAGGCGGCAGCCTCGAGGAGGTGGCTAAGTATGGCATGAACAGCCAGTGCGGCCTCATTGTGAACTCATCGCGCGGCATCATCCATGCTTCGCGCGACGATGATTTTGCCCAGGTGGCAGCACTCAAGGCTCGTGAAATGCAGCAGAAGATGCAATCGTTGCTGCAGGACATATTATGATTGCATTGAAGAATTTTTTCATCAATTAAGGTTCTATAAGGTAATTATTTTATAACTTTGCATTCAGCTAAGGTTTAGCAATCAATCATCTAAATATATTATATTTAACTCTCATTAAAATGACTAACGTTACAAACTACAATTTTGCTGGAAAAAAAGCACTTGTGCGTGTTGACTTCAACGTTCCGTTGAACGATAAGGGTCAAATCACCGACGATACCCGCATTCGCGGAGCTCTGCCCACCCTGAAGAAAATCTTGGGCGATGGCGGCAGCCTCATCATTATGAGCCACATGGGCAAGCCCAAGGGCAAGGTTGTTCCTTCGCTGTCGCTCAAGCAAATCGTTGATGCAGTGAGCGAGAGGTTGGGCGTGAAGGTGCAATTTGCTCCCGACTGCGCCAAGGCTGCCGACCAGGCTGCTGCATTGAAGCCCGGCGAGGCTCTCTTGCTCGAAAACCTTCGTTTCTATCCCGAAGAGGAAGGCAAGCCTGTGGGTATCGACAAGACCGATCCAAAATATGACGAGGCTAAGGCTGAAATGAAGAAGCGTCAAAAGGAGTTTGCCAAGACACTGGCCAGCTATGCCGATGTGTATGTGAACGATGCCTTCGGCACTGCTCACCGCAAGCATGCTTCGACTGCTGTTGTGGCCGACTATTTCGACAAGGATAACAAGATGGTGGGCTTGCTCATGGAGAAGGAACTCAAGGCTGTTGACAATGTGCTCACCAACATCAAGCGCCCCTTCACTGCCATCATGGGTGGCTCTAAGGTGTCGACCAAAATCGGTATCATCGAGAATCTTATGGAAAAGGTTGACAACCTCATCCTGTGCGGAGGCATGACCTACACTTTCATGAAGGCTATGGGTGGCAAGATTGGCAATTCAATCTGTGAGAACGACAAGCTCGACTTGGCACTCGACATCATGAAGAAAGCCAAGGAAAAAGGAGTGAACCTGGTGCTCGGTGTCGACAGCGTGTGCGGCGATAGCTTCAGCAACGATGCCAAGACACTGGTGTGTGCAAGCAACGAGATTCCTGATGGATGGGAAGGTCTTGATATCGGTCCCAAGACTCGCGAGATCTTTGCCAATGCTATCAAGGGTGCTAAGACCATCTTGTGGAACGGTCCTGCCGGTGTGTTTGAATTCGATACATTCGACAAGGGGTCGCGTGCAATTGCCGATGCAGTTGTAGAGGCTACCAAGAATGGAGCTTTCTCGCTTGTTGGCGGCGGCGACTCGGTGGCTTGCGTCAACAAGTTTGGCCTTGCCGACCAGGTTTCCTACGTATCTACTGGTGGCGGTGCACTTCTCGAGGCTATCGAGGGCAAAGTGTTGCCCGGTGTAGCAGCCATCAAGGGCGAGTAATCATCGGCTAGATTATAGTAAGTCAAAATAAAAAGGCGTGTCACATCATTACACATGTGATGCGCCTTCATTTGCTATGATGCACTCACCATAGTGTTTCACTTTTCCGCGATTTTTTGGTATTTAATTTGATATTTTTTTTGTATTTAATTTGATTCTTTTTATTTTTGCAAAGAAGTAACATAAATCATTCTAAAAAATTTTTTTATGAAGAGAATCGTTTTTTCGATGTTGATTGCCATCATGGTCAGTTTGAGTTTTTCGGCTTATGGTCAGAATGGCGGTTGGCTCATTAGCACAGGAAATAGTGTGAGAGTACGTTACCAGCCCAGTTTGAGTGCTGGCTACTACAGTGTGCGCATGAACAAAGGCCAGAGTGCGCAATGGTTTGACTATCGTGACGGGTGGTACAAGATACGCATCGGACAGGACGAGGGTTGGGTGTCGGCGCAGTATATGCGCAGCGCCACTCAGGACCAGGCTGCGCGTTGGGTGTGGATTTCAGGCGACCGCGTCATCTTGCGTTTGTCGCCAGGTGGCAAAGATTCAGGACTGCGCGCCTACACAGATGACACCTACCGCTATTGTGGGCACAAAGGTGAGTGGTACAAAATACGAAGAGGCAAGCACTACTATTGGGTATCGAGCCAATATTCATGGCTCACTGGCGACATGTAGCGAGGCCTTCAAGGGCAATATTGCTTGTTCGCTTTTCTCCTTAAGCCTTGGCCAATATCTAATTGCCTGATCGGGTGGCGAAATCAAAGAAATGACGCAGAGCATGCACTGCATGCTCTGCGTCTAATATATTATATGCTTCAAAGTGATTTACTTCAACAGTTTGGTCACTTGGGTTGAACCATCGGTGTAAGTGGTCACTATGATGTTGACCCCCTTTGCAGGCTTGGTGCGTAGCTTGCCGGCAAGATCGAAGTACCTTGTGGAGGCAACCGCCTTGGTCGTATGAGGATTATCTGCCGAAGTCACTACATCTCCACTTTCGGTATATTGTGCAATGGCCATTGGTACAAGTGCACGAGCTGAAAATGATTCCCAGCTCTTCTTTGGACTCCAAGGGAAAAAAAGATAGGTAAAAATTTCTTGTTCTTTGGTTGCATCATTCTCATAGGTGAGATTTTCTTGCGCCCAATCCTCGATGCAAGCGATGGCTTTGCTTGTAACATAGGTCATTGTGGGTTGATATTGCTCAGCGGTCTTAAGCTCGTTGAGCTGCTGCTTATCGTAGGTGCCATCATCGAGAAAATTGAGCGAATGATAGAAAGTGCCGCCACGCAGCCCGCGGCTGTTCACCACTGAGCCGTCGGGTTTCACACGCTTAGCAGGTAGAGTGATTATATTGTTGTCGTGGAAAACAACATATTTCATTTTCAGCACCTCGTTGGGACGGGGGTGGATGAGGAAGTGTGTTTCGTGCGAGCCGAAGTTGGCGGGCAAGTAGGTGTTGAGCATGGTTGTATATCCACCTTGCAGGTCGGCAGCGTTGGGCATGCGGTCGGTTTCGATCACAGGATTCAAGTACATGTATCCACCATTGGCATCGGCTATCGAGTTGCAGTACTTGCCGATTATTGTGCCTCCAGGTATCAACTTGCCCACATAGTCGCTGGCCTTGTACCTTTGGGGCAGCAAGATGGCAATCCAGTTGTATTGTTTGAAAAGGGCAGGGTTGTCTACGACAAGATGGTTTGCAATCTGCTCCTCGGTGGGCATCTGCTTTCTTGCGTCGGAGATTTCTTTTTCGGAGCGTGCTATGAGCAGGCTGTTGCCATTTAACGCAGCCGATTGCACCCCTACAAGGTTGTCGGTGAGCTCGAAGGAGAACGAACGCACATAGTTCTCAGCATAGGCAAGGTCCTCAGAGCTAATTTTTTTCTCCCTCACCATCACGGTTGCAACTTGATAGCCCCCCCAATTGGACACAAAGTAAAAATGGTCGGAATTCAGCCTGACTACGCTGCCCGAACTGCCCCCTGTGTGAATGGACGGATTGCCGTTTCCATGAATCACTTCGCATTCGGGGCCGTAATCGCCACCAGAATAAGCAAACCCATTATTTTTGATGTCTTCCATCTTCACCATGTTGAGCACATTGCCAGCATCGTCGACAATCGTGATGCGTGCCCCCCGTGGCAAATTGAGGCATCCGTCACCATACTCAAGCTTGGAAGTCTCGTTGAGTTTCACAATTGCAGTAAAACCATTCTGAGAGGTCTTGAATGACTTGCTATCACCATCTACTGGAGCCCATTGCAGGTTGCTTCCAGTGAAATCAAAGGTGGTTTCACGTGCCCATGTAGGCACACTGCTCATTAGCCCTAAGATTAAGGCGAAAAAAACTTTTTTCATTATAATGTTAATTAGTAGTGTTAGTTTATTGCTTTTGATTTTAAATGAAAATGGCTCATTGTGATAGAAGTCCTTATGCGCTTTCCGTCATGATAAGTCAATCCTACATTTTTTCGGCCGCAAAGGTAAATACATATTACCAAATATGCAAATTTCTTATTCTGAAATATGACAATCAGAACACCCGCATCTAACAATCGAAACAATAAATTATGAAAATTAATAGGCCCTGAAGTTGTTCCAAACGGTTAATAAGGGCAGAAATATTGTTTAAGCTATATTACAAAAGCACTCCCCACGGCCACATCATGCGGGCGTGAGGAGTACCTGGCTGATAAACAAATATCGTATTATATTTATTATATGAGCAAAACCACGTTGTCGAAGAACAGCTTCACCGAGATGGCCATCAGGATGATGCCGAAAAACTTGCGGATGAAATAGATGCCGCTGGCGCCCAGCAGTCGCTGGATAAAATCGGTAGCCTTGATGACGATGTAGACCCATGCCATGTTGAGCGCAAGAGCGATCATGATGTTGATGTCGGCATACATCGACTTCAGCGAGATGAGCGTGGTGAATGTGCCTGCACCGGCCAACAGGGGAAAGACAAGCGGCACAAGTGTAGCCTCCTTCACAGGACCGTTGTTTTTGAATATCTCAATGTCGAGTATCATTTCCAATGCCATGAAAAAGATGAGAATGGAACCGGCCACAGCAAACGACTGGATATTGCACCCAAACAGCTTCAAGATGAAATTGCCGCCATAGAAGAAACCCACCATCAAGCCCCACGACAAGAAGGTCGCCTTGTTGGCACTCACTGTCTTGCCCTTAGCCTTGAGTTGCAAAATGATGGGAATGGACCCAATGATATCGATGATACCTATGAGTACAAGAAAGGTTGATAAAATCTGTTGAAAATCGAGTTTGTCAAATCCCAGCATAAATAGTCCCTATATTTTGATGTTTTAGTTAGTAGAACAATTTCTTGCTTACAAAATTAGGCAAAAAAGGCGAGCAGGCCAAACACCTAAACAAATCTAAAAAGTGTGTACAGGTGTCGTGTCTTGCTAAAAATTGATAATGTGTTGCGATTAGTTGTCGATACAAGTTATTTTATTTAACTTTGCATGGTTTTCCCGACTATAGGTGAAAGCCATCAAAATATATAAAATATATAAATTGATGAGAAATTTTAAAAAGGCAACCTTGATTCTCGAAGATGGCAGCACATTTGAGGGAATTTCTTTCGGGGCCGAGACCTCGCGTTCGGGCGAGGTAGTCTTCAACACCGCCATGACGGCTTATCCCGAAAGTCTCACCGATCCTTCCTACATGGGTCAAATCCTTGTTTCAACTTACCCTCTCATTGGCAACTATGGTGTTCCGCCACGTGTCACGACCGACGGCATGAGCGACTTTCTGGAGAGCGAAAGAATCTTTCCCGAGGCCATCGTGTGCCAGGATTACTCGTGGAACTACAGCCACTGGGATGCTGCCAGCAGCCTTGCCGACTGGCTCAAGGATGAAGGCGTGATAGGGCTAAGCGGTGTCGATACCCGCGCACTCACCAAGATATTGCGTGAACGGGGCTCAATGCTGGGGAAAATCGTAGTTGAGGGCTCTGGCGACATCGACTTTTACGACCCCAATAAGGAAAATCTTGTGGGCAAGGCAAGTTGCAAAGAAATAAGAGAATATGGCAAAGAAAACAAGACCAAGGTGCTCTTGCTCGATTGCGGCGTGAAAAACAACATCATCAGGTGCTTGGTGCGTCGTGGAGCCCATGTGATAAGGGTGCCTTGGGACTACGATATCAATGCTGTCGACTACGATGGTCTGTTCATCGCCAATGGTCCTGGCAATCCCGACTATGCCGAGCGCACGGTAGAGAACATACGCCGGGCCTTTGTCATAGGCAAGCCCATATGCGGCATCTGCATGGGTAATCAACTCCTTTCCAAGGCTGCAGGCGCCACGATCTACAAGTTGAAGTATGGACATCGCAGCCAGAACCAGCCGGTGAGAGAGGTGGGTACCGACCGTTGCTACATCACATCGCAAAATCACGGTTTCGCAGTCGATGTGTCTACGCTCGACCAAGATTGGGAGCCCTATTTTGAGAACATGAATGATGGCACCAACGAGGGAATACGTCACAAGTACAAGCCTTTTTTCTCCACCCAGTTCCATCCTGAGGCCTGTGGAGGCCCCACCGACACTGAATTCATCTTTGACAAATTTATGGATTTATTAAAATAAAAGCCTGAGATATGAATAAAAACGAAAATGTTAAAAAAGTATTGATATTGGGCTCGGGAGCTCTCAAGATAGGAGAGGCTGGCGAGTTTGACTATTCAGGTTCTCAGGCATTGAAAGCCCTGAAAGAGGAAAACATAGAAACTGTTCTCATCAATCCTAACATCGCAACGGTGCAGACCAGCGAAAGCTTTGCCGACAAAATCTATTTCTTGCCCGTTACACCATATTTTGTAGAGAAGGTCATTGCCAAGGAGAATCCTGACGGAATATTGCTCTCGTTTGGCGGACAAACCGCACTCAATTGTGGCGTTGCTCTCTACAAAGACAAGATCCTTGAAAAGTATAATGTGAAGGTGTTGGGAACTCCCGTCGAAGCCATCATGAACACCGAGGACCGCGAGCTGTTTATTGAAAAGCTCGACGAAATCGATGTCAAGACGATAAAAAGTGAAGCCGTTGAGAACCTCGACGATGCTATCAGGGCTGCCAACGAAGTGGGATATCCGGTGATTGTGCGTGCTGCCTATGCCCTCGGAGGACTGGGCAGCGGCTTCTGCGACAATGAACAGGAGTTGAAAACGCTGGTTGAAAAAGCACTCTCGTTCTCGCCTCAAGTCCTGGTCGAAAAATCGCTCAAGGGCTGGAAAGAGATTGAATATGAGGTAGTGCGCGACCGCTTCGACAACTGCATCACGGTGTGCAACATGGAAAATTTTGATCCTCTGGGCATTCACACGGGTGAGAGCATCGTTGTGGCACCATCACAGACGCTCAACAATGCCGACTACCACAAGCTGCGTGAGCTGGCTATAAAGATCATACGCCATATTGGCATCATCGGCGAGTGCAATATCCAATATGCCTACGACCCCCAATCGATGGACTACCGCGTGATTGAGGTGAATGCCCGACTGAGCCGCAGCTCAGCCTTGGCATCAAAGGCTACAGGTTACCCGCTGGCCTTTGTGGCTGCCAAACTCGGTTTGGGCTATGGGCTCTTTGACTTGAAAAACTCGGTAACCAAGGTGACCAGTGCTTTCTTTGAGCCAGCCCTCGACTACATAGTGTGCAAAATACCACGTTGGGATCTGGGTAAGTTTCATGGCGTGAAGCGTGAGATAGGTTCATCGATGAAATCGGTGGGCGAGGTGATGGCCATAGGGCGTAGCTTTGAAGAGGTGATACAGAAGGGCCTGCGCATGATAGGTCAGGGCAAGCATGGTTTTATCGAGAACGCACCCATGTCGGTCGACGATGTCGACAAGTCGTTGAGAGAACCCACCGATCGCCGCATCTTTGTCATTGAGGCGGCTTTCCGCAAGGGTTACACCGTTGATCAAATTCACGACCTCACAAAAATTGACAAGTGGTTCCTCTACAAGCTTCAAAACCTGATAGAAACGGCTCAAGAGCTTGAAAGCTACAACGAGATCGATGCGCTGCCACCACAATTACTGCGACTGGCTAAGCAGCAGGGCTTCAGTGATTTCCAGATTGCACGTGCTGTGCTCAAGGAAAAGCTGGGCACAGGCCACGAGGGCAACTTGCAGGTGCGTGCTCTGCGCAAGAGCTTGGGCATTGTTCCCGTGGTGAAACAGATCGATACGCTTGCTGCCGAGTACCCAGCCAAGACCAATTATCTCTACCTCACCTACAACGGCAGCTACAACGATATCAACTATGAAAACGATGGCAAGTCGGTGATTGTGCTCGGCTCTGGAGCTTACCGCATAGGCAGCTCTGTCGAGTTTGACTGGTGTAGTGTCAACGCCTTGGCTACAGTGAAACGCGAGGGATGGCGATCGGTGATGATCAACTACAATCCCGAAACCGTGTCGACCGACTACGACATGTGCGACCGCCTCTACTTTGATGAACTCACCTTTGAGCGCGTGATGGATATCATCGACCTTGAGCAGCCTCATGGCACTATCCTCTCGACAGGTGGACAAATTCCCAACAACCTGGCCATGCGTCTCGATGCCGAGCATGTGACCATACTGGGCACTCAAGCCAAGGACATCGACAATGCCGAAGATCGCCACAAGTTCTCGGCAATGCTCGATCGCCTTGGCATTCAGCAACCCGCTTGGAGAGAGCTCACGTCGATGGACGACATTCATGAGTTTATCGACGAGGTGGGCTATCCTGTGCTTGTACGTCCGTCCTATGTGCTGTCGGGGGCTGCAATGAATGTGTGCTCCAACGATGAGGAGCTGGAGCGCTTCTTGCGCTTGGCTGCCAATGTGTCGCACGAGCATCCGGTGGTAGTGACGCAATTCATTCAGAATGCCAAGGAAATTGAGTGGGATTGTGTAGCTCAAGATGGCGAGATTAAGCTGTATGCATGCAGTGAGCACATCGAGTTTGCTGGCGTCCACTCGGGTGATGCCACAATCCAGTTCCCTGCGCAGAAACTCTATATCGAGACCGTGCGACGCATCAAGAAAATTAGCAGCAAGATTGCAAAGGCACTTCACATCAGCGGGCCGTTCAACATTCAATACATGGCCAAGAACAACGACATCATGGTCATCGAGTGCAACCTGAGGGCATCGCGTAGCTTCCCGTTTGTGTCCAAAGTGTTGAAGCTCAATTTTATCGACCTGGCTACTAAAGTCATGCTCGGCATTCCCGTTGAGAAGCCAAACAAGAATATCTTTGACTTTGACTACGTAGGAATCAAAGCTTCGCAGTTCTCATTCTCAAGACTGCAAGGGGCCGATCCTGTGCTGGGAGTCGACATGTCGTCGACTGGCGAGGTAGGTTGCCTGGGTGAGAACACAAGCGAGGCTCTGCTCAAGTCGATGCTCTCGGTAGGGCTTCGCATTCCGCGCAAGGGTATCTTGCTAAGCACTGGTACGGCTAAGCAGAAGGCCGACATGCTGGATGCCGCCATCAAACTGTCAAACAAGGGATACAAACTATATGCCACAAGCGGCACGCACAAGTTCTTGAACGACAATGGAGTGCCGGCAATATTGGTGCACTGGCCCAGCGAGAGTGACCAGGAGCCACAGGCACTCGACCTCTTGCACCACAAGCAGATTGACTTGGTCGTGAACATCCCTAAGAATTTTACCCCCAGGGAGCTTACCAACGGCTACAAAATCAGGCGTGCAGCTGTCGATTTGAACGTGCCGTTGATTACTAACGCTCGACTTGCGGCTGCATTTGTCGATGCATTCTGCGACATGAAGCTTGACGACATTGAAATCAAGAGCTGGGACGAATACTAAAAAATTGTCAGCCGGTTCACTCATTATAAGTATATCAAAAGCCACTATTGCACTACATGGTGGCTTTTGCTTTTATTAGATAGAATGGGAAGAAGCAAGACATTTCATTTCAAGCAGTTTGATGTACTCAACGACAAGACTGCCATGAAAGTTGGCACCGATGGCGTTCTGCTTGGAGCCTGGTGCAATGTGTCGGGTGCAAGGCGGGTGCTCGACGTGGGTACTGGTTGTGGCGTGATTGCTCTCATGGTTGCCCAACGAAATCCAGATGCATCGGTGTTGGGCATTGACATCGATGCCAGTGGGGTAGAGGAAGCTTCCTACAACTTTGCGCACTCGCCATGGGGCGATAGGCTGGAAGCTCGCTGTGTCGACTTCAATGACCTTGATTTCAGTGCAGCCTTTGACTTGGTTGTATCAAATCCGCCATTTTTCACCTGTGGCGTACTCCCCCCCAATCAAAAACGGCTGAATGCCCGGCACACGCGCATGCTCACGTTTGAATCGCTCATCACCGGCGCCAAGAAGATGCTTCGCCCCCAGGGGAGATTGGCACTTGTCACACCCTGTGAGTCGCATAAAGAAATTATTGAACTATGCACATTCAATAGTTTGAATATAAGCAGGATAACTGAGGTGATTTCGGTGAAAGGCGCGTCGCCAAAACGCTTGCTGTGGGAAATTACTTCAAGTCGTTGTACCTTAGAAACTGACTGCATCACAATTGAGGATGCACCTGGACAATTCAATGAGCATTACATCGATTTGTGCCACGATTTCTACCTGAAATTTTGATTGCCCAAAGGGCTAAGGCAGCAGCTCAAACAATTGGGCTGTGGCCAGCTCATACTGTGCGATTGTGTGCGCCTTACCTATGCGCTTGCGGCACTTGTGGTCAGATTGTGGCAAATACATGTTCCAAAAGGCCTTCATTGCATTCAGTAGTTGAACACTGCCTCCTGTGAGTTCTTTTCGATATTGGGCATATATGGCATCGTGGAATGTGCGATAGTGATCCCTGTCGGCCTTTTCGGGTGTGAGCATAGCTGGATTGGCCACAAGCGCACGGCCTATCATGACTCCGGCAATATTGCTACCTGGCATTTCATCGAATCGCTGCATCAACGGCACGATATCCTCCCGTCGGGCAATGTCGCCATTGTAAATCACCGGGTAGGTCGTGGATTGTAGTATGTTTAGAAATTGTGTAATGTCTACATCGCCGCTGTATTGTTGAATCCCGGTACGGGGGTGTATGGCAATGTGCATAGGGTCGATGATGGGTATGAGTGGCAAAATGCGACGCCAGTCATCGGCGCTGTTGTAACCGACGCGCATCTTGATCGAGTACTTGAGGCCATCGATGCTTGCCAGTCGTTTAAACAAAGCTTCAACTCGTTGCGGATAACACAATATTCCAGAGCCTTTTGCATGTCGTGCGATTGGAGGAAAAGGGCACCCCATATTAAGGTCGACCCGATTGTAACCCAAAGATTTCAAGTACAAAACCATCGCAACGGTGTCGTCGATGGTGCCCGCGAGAACTTGTGGCACAAAGTTGTATCCATTGTTGTTCTCAGGCTGCACATCGCGCACGTCACGGCTCATGAGGCTACCCCCCTTCATGCGCATGAAAGGGGAGTAGTAGCAATCGATGCCACCAAATATCCTGGCATGTGTGCTGCGCCACACATGACCAGTGTAGCCTTGCAGCGGTGCCGACAATATTTTGAAATCTTGCTTCATTTTTACAAAGTTACTCATTTTGGCTAAAATTATGTACCTTTGTGACACAATTGCTATGAAGCATCAGTTTTATTTGAAATGATCTCGATACAAGACTTAAAGGTAGAATTCAGCAGTCAGCTGCTTTTTGATAACGTGAGTTTTGTCATTAACAAGAAAGACAAGATAGCTCTCGTGGGCAAGAACGGTGCGGGCAAGTCGACTATGCTGAAAATTATAGCTGGACTCCAATCGCCGTCGAGCGGCACCGTTTCAAAGTCGACCGACTTGACGATTGGTTACCTGCCGCAGCAGATGACACTGGTCGACAAGTATACTGTGAAAGAGGAGGTGATGAAGGCTTTTGACCACATCAAGGAACTCGACAGTCAAATTGCCAAGATGAACCAGGAGCTTGCCGAGCGCACCGACTATGACAGCGCCGACTATCAAGACCTTATCGACAGGCTTACGCATAAAAACGACCTCAGAGCCATGTACCAAGCCGAGAACTACGAGGCCGAGATAGAGAAAACGCTCTTGGGACTTGGCTTTGATCGCACCGACTTCGACAGGCCCACAAGTGAGTTTAGCGGCGGATGGCGCATGCGCATCGAGATAGCGAAGTTGTTGCTCAAACGCCCCGACGTGTTGCTGCTCGATGAACCCACCAATCATCTCGACATCGAATCGATACAATGGCTGGAAAACTTCTTGAAACTACATGCCAACTCGTTGCTGCTCGTGAGTCACGACAGAGCGTTTATCGACAACGTGACCAACCGCACCATCGAGATATCTTGCGGCAAGATTTACGACTACAATGTGAACTATTCTCATTTTGTGCAGTTGCGTGAACAACGCGTCGAGCAGCAATTGCGTGCCTACGAGAATCAGCAGAAGATGATTCACGACACACAGGAGTTTATTGAGAAGTTCCGTTACAAGCCCACCAAAGCCGTACAGGTGCAAAGCCGCATCAAGCAGCTGGCCAAAATCGTTCCCATTGAGGTCGACGAGGTCGACACCTCCCGCCTGAGACTCAAATTTCCGCCAGCCCCGCGCTCGGGCGACTATCCTGTGATAGCCGAGGATGTGAGCAAGACCTATGGCGAACACAATGTGTTTCACGATGTCACCTTCACCATAAAGCGAGGAGAGAAGGTGGCCTTTGTGGGCAAAAACGGGGCGGGCAAGTCTACGCTTGTGAAATGCATCATGGGAGAAATACCCTTTGAGGGCAACCTTAAAATTGGCCATAACGTGAAAATCGGCTATTTCGCACAAAATCAAGCCCAACTGCTTGATGGAGAACTGACTGTGTTTGACACAATCGACCAGGTGGCAGTGGGCGACATCAGAACTCGCATCAACGACATCCTGGGCGCATTCATGTTTGGTGGCCCGGCAAGCGAGAAAAAGGTGAAAGTGCTCTCGGGCGGCGAGAAAAGCCGTCTGGCCATGATCAGACTGCTACTGCAGCCCGTCAACCTGCTCATCATGGATGAGCCCACCAATCATCTTGACATGCGCACCAAGGATATACTGAAGGATGCTATCAAGGATTTCAACGGCACAGTAATCGTAGTTTCGCACGACCGTGACTTCCTCGACGGCCTTGTCGAGAAGGTGTATGAATTTGGCGGCGGACACGTGAAGGAGCATCTGGGTGGAATATATGATTTTCTGGCTCAGAAAAACATGGAATCTCTGCACGAACTCGAAAAGAAAGAACAGCTACAGCAGGGTATTCATGCGGCCAAGAATGTTGAACAAGAAGTTAAACAATCAAAGCTCAACTATCAGGAACAAAAAGAAATAAACAAAAAAATAAAGCAGGCCGAAAAACGAGTTAGCGAGCTTGAGCAACACGTCAACGACCTGGAGAGCCAAATAAACTGTATCGAGCAGCAACTGGCACAAGGAGGCGAGGTCGATCCCGACATATACAATCGACACTCACAGCTCAATGCCGAGTTGGAGCAGACCATGACCCAATGGGAAGATGCTGGTGAAGAACTTGAAAAAATAAAACAATGATATTTTAATTTTTAATTTTAAATTCACGTCAATGAAAAAAACGACAAAGCTATTTTTATCATTGGCCTTGTTATCAACAATGACAATGACAGCAGGAAGTCTTGCTAAGGGAGTGGATCCCGCCAATCTTGACACCAGCACAAAGCCTGGTGAAGATTTCTACCAGTATGCCTGCGGCGGTTGGATGAAAGCCAATCCTCTCGATCCGCAATACTCGCGATTTGGTACCTTCGACCAGTTGGCCGAGAACAATCGAGAGCAGTTGAAAAACTTAATCCTGGGGCTGAGCAAGGCGCCTCTTGCTCAAGGCACCAACGCAAAGAAGGTGGCCGACATTTTCAACCTTGGCATGGACAGTGTGCGCCTCAACAAGGAGGGGAACATGCCCGTAGCCCAAGACCTTGGCAAAATTAAGAAGGCAAAGCGCGGTGACTATGCTACACTGCTTGCCTGGCTGCAAAACGGTCTGGCAGCGCCTTTCTTCCAAAGCGGTGTCATGGCCGACTTCAAAGACTCCAACCTGAACCGCTTCTATATCTTCGGCGGCGGAATGAACCTGGGAGACCGCGATTACTATCTTGAGAACGACGCCAATACCAAGAATGTGCGTCAAGCCTATGTGGCCTACATTCAGAAGGTGCTGCAACTGTCGGGCTACAAGGGTGGCGCTGCCAAGAAAGCAGCCAAAAACGTGCTGGACATTGAGACCCAGCTTGCACAAGTAGCACTCACTCGCGAGCAATCTCGCAACTACGATTTGCTCTACAATATTTACACCATCGACCGGCTGAAAAAGGATTTCGCTAACGTTGACTGGGACGCCTATTTCAAGGCCCTGGGTGTGAACGGGGTGAAAGAAGTGTGCGTGACCGAGCCCGCCTCGATGTCGAAGGTGAACGAACTGCTGGGCTCGTTAAGCGAAGAAAAAGTGCGCGATTACTTGGCATTTTGCTACATCGATGCCGCAGCTCCTTACTTGAGCGACGATTTTGTGCAGGCCAACTTCGACGTCTACTCCAAGGCTCTTCAGGGCAAAAAAGTGCAGCAACCCCGCTGGAAGCGAGCCCTGGGTGTGCCCAACAATTTGCTTGGAGATGCTGTGGGGCAACTCTATGTTGAAAAATATTTCCCCGAGGAAAGCAAAAAGAAAATGGCCAAACTCGTCGACAATCTGCGCATCGCACTGGGTGAGCACATCGCTCACCTCACATGGATGAGTCCCGCAACCAAGGTGAATGCTCTCGTAAAACTCAACAGCTATACTGTGAAGATAGGCTATCCCGACAAGTGGCGCGACTACAGTAAGGCCACTGTTGATGCATCACAGAGCTACTGGACCAATGTAATGGCACTCAAGCAATTTGAGGCACAGCACCAGCTCTCGCAATTTGGCAAGCCAGTTGACAAGGAACGCTGGCAGATGACACCGCAGACGGTGAACGCCTACTATGAGCCGTCGACCAACGAGATATGCTTCCCGGCAGGCATCCTGCAGAAACCCTATTTCGATCCCAATGCCGACGATGCATCCAACTATGGTGCAATAGGCGTGGTGATAGGTCATGAGATGACTCACGGATTTGACGACCAAGGCCGTCACTTCGATCAAAATGGCAACATGATCGACTGGTGGACAAAACAGGACGCCGAGGCATTTGACGCCCTTGCCAAAAAACTTGGTCAGCAATACAGTGCCGAGATTGTAGCCGACACCGTCCATGCCAATGGCACGTTTACGATGGGTGAGAACATAGGCGATCAAGGTGGCCTGCGTGTGGCCTACAGTGCTTTCAAAAAAACTGACGAGGGGGAAAGCAATACAAAAATTGACGGTTTCACTCCCGATCAACGCTTTTTCTTGAGCTATGCCAATGTGTGGGCCAACAATATTACCAAAGAGGAAATATTGCGTCGCACCAAGGTAGATCCACACTCGCTGGGCAAGAACCGTGTGAATGTGGCACTTCGCAATTTGGACGCCTTCTTCAAGGCTTTCAACATCAAAGCGGGCGACAAGATGTGGCGTGCGCCTGAAGACCGTGTGATCATTTGGTAAAAAAACATAAAATGAAATGCAAAAAGCGCCGTCGGCAAAATTCGACGGCGTTTTTTTGCGTTTATATAGGAAAAAATTGGTAAATTTGTAGATTGATAGGATATACAAATCATTGAGAACAAAAACAAAATACACTTAAGATATGAAGTTCAACATTCAAAGCAGACTGTTGCTGTCGCATTTGTCGGCAGTGAGCAAAGTGGTCAATTCCAAGAACAAACTTTCAATTCTTGACAATTTTCTTTTCAATCTACAGGGCAACATGCTTGTCATCACGGGCAGCGACCAGGAGACGACCTTGACATCGCGTGTTGAGGTGCAGGATGCCGAAGGAAGCGGTATGTTCGCTGCGAATGTGAAGACACTTCTCGACATGCTCAAGTCGTTGTCCGATACTGCTTTGACATTTGAAATCAACGATGAAAATCTTGATATCAATATCACCTATCTCAATGGCCATTTCAATTTCATCGGTGTAAATGGCAACGAGTTTCCCACCAAGGCCGAGAGCGATGAGGAGCCCAAGGTGTTCACTTTGCCTATCAAGAAAGTGGTTGAGGGCATTCAGCACACCATCTTTGCTGTCGGGGTCGACGACATGCGACCTGTGATGATGGGCGTGTACTGGGATATCAAGCCCGACGAGGTAGTGTTTGTGGCCAGCGACACCCACAAGCTCGTGCGCTATCGTGAGCTCAACACTTCTACAGGCCTTGAACAGTCGTTTATCCTCCCCACCAAGCCTGCTGGCATATTGAGCAGCATCCTCGACAAGAAAGATGGCGATGTAAAGATCACAGTCGACAGTAAGAGCGCAACATTTGAAACTGTCGACTACACCCTGTCGTGCCGCTTTGTGAACGGGCGTTATCCTAACTACAACTCGGTGATACCACAGTCAAGCCAGTACGACATCAATGTCGACCGCCAGTCGCTGCTCAATGCACTGCGACGTGTGTCGGTTTTCACCAGCTCGAGCGGCCTTGTGAAACTTGAGCTTCGCCCCAACGAAATATTCATGTCGACACAAGACGTTGACTACTCCACCTCGGCCGAAGAAAAAGTGAGCTGCGACTACAATGGCGACACCATGGCCATTGGGTTCAACGACGAGAATATCATCGATGTGCTCAACAATCTCAACTCGCAGGAAATCACGATGAAACTCATCGACTCGTCAAAGGCTGGCATCTTCCTGCCCTCTGAGCAAGGCG
The DNA here is from genome assembly GCF_009676955.1 of Sodaliphilus pleomorphus. Lineage (GTDB taxonomy): Bacteria > Bacteroidota > Bacteroidia > Bacteroidales > Muribaculaceae > Sodaliphilus > Sodaliphilus pleomorphus. The sequence goes on from NZ_CP045696.1 coordinate 3,328,715, forward strand.
ATGACGAGGACCTCTTGATTCTCTTGATGCCGATGATGCTGTAATACACATAATTGTCGATTGAATTTTTTAACCTAACAGGCAATGCAACTCAATTTAAAAAAACCGTTGATTTTTTTTGATCTTGAAACAACGGGCATCAACATCACCAAAGACAAGATCGTGGAGATATCGCTCATCAAGGTGATGCCCAATGGCGAGGAAATGCAGAAAACCCGCCGGCTCAATCCTGGCATGCACATTCCAGAGCAATCCACAGCCATCCACCATATTACCGATGACGACGTGAAAGATTGCCCCACGTTCAAGCAAATTGCCAAAGACCTTGCCCGCATTTTTGAAGGATGCGACGTGGCCGGGTTCAACAGCAACCGTTTTGACGTGCCCATGCTTGAGGAGGAATTCCTGAATGCCGGCGTAGACTTCGACTTCTCAAAGTGCCGATTTATTGATGTGCAGACCATCTTTCACAAGAAGGAACAGCGCAACCTGGCAGCTGCCTATAAATTTTACTGTGGTAAGGAGCTTGGCGATGTTGCCCACTCGGCCAATGGCGACACCCTGGCGACCTATGAGGTGCTCAAGGCTCAGCTCGACAAGTATCCCGACCTGGAGAATAATGTCGAATGGCTCTCTACCTACTCAAGTCAAAACCGCAACGTCGACTTGGCAGGACGCATGATCTACAATGAGAAAGGTGTCCCTGTGTTTAACTTTGGCAAGTACAAGGGCAGGTCAGTAGCCGATGTGCTGCAGCAGGACACGGGCTACTATGGCTGGATGATGCATGGCGACTTCCCGCAGAACACCAAGAAAGAGCTCACCAAGATAAAGTTGACACTGAAATAGGATGCCATGAGGCGACTGCTGCTGATAGTGATATTGTTGTGTGTGACGACGGGCCAGGTTGCTTGCCTTGCCCAGGAGTTGGACTGCACGGTTGAAATCAATGCCGATAAGGTGTCGAATGCCAATAAGAGCGTGTTCAACACGCTTAAAAACGCCATCTCAGAGTATATGAACACCAACAAGTGGACCAACATGCAAATAGCCGGCAATGAAAAAATACAATGCAAGCTGTTTTTCACCATCAGCAAGTATGACGATGGCACCAACACCATGTCGGGCGACCTGCAGATTCAGTCGACGAGGCCGGTGTACAACGCATCCTACACGACAACTGTCATCAATTTCAAAGACACCAAGGTGAGTTTCACCTATCAAGAGAACGAGCCACTGGTGTTCTCTGAAACCGAGATGCAGAGCAACTTGACTGCCATACTCAACTTTTGGGCCTATATGGTGATAGCTATGGACTGCGACACCTTTGAGCTCAACGGCGGAACAGCCTACTATGAGAAGGCTGCCGAGGTCGTGCGACTGGCCCAGAGCACGAGCGAAACCGGCTGGAAACAATTTGAAGACAGCAAAAACCGCTCGGCTGTGTTAAGTGCTTTCACCGACAAGCAGACGTCGGGCATAAGAGAGCTGCTCTACAATTATCATCGCCTCGGCCTCGACGTGATGGTGGTGAGCCCCGAAAAGGGACGGTCGGTGATTACCAAGTCGCTTGAAACGCTCAAGAAAATATATGACGTAGCATCGATGTCGGTGTGTCTGTCGATGTTTAAAGATGCTAAGCTCGATGAGCTGGGCAACATTTACTCTAAAGCCAACATGAGCGAGAAAGAATCGGTTTACGAGATGCTGTATCCTCTGTATCCCACCGAAACCGAACGCCTCAACAAGATAAAAAAGGAGGACAATAGCAACTAAACAGCAATGCTCACTCGACTTTACATAGCCAATTATGCACTCATCGATCAACTCGAGATTGAATTTAACGACGGCTTGACAATCATTACAGGCGAGACAGGTGCTGGCAAGTCAATCATCATGGGTGCCCTATCGCTCATTCTGGGTGAGCGTGCCGATACTCACGCCATAAGAGACAGACAAGCCAAAACCATTGTTGAAGCCACTTTCGACATCAAGGACTATCGACTCAATGCGTTCTTCGACAACAACGATATCGACTACTATGAGCATGAGTGCATAGTGAGACGTGAAATAGGGGTCAACGGGCGTTCAAGGGCTTTTGTCAACGACACGGCCGTGACAGTTTCTGTTCTGCGTGAGCTCACTTCGCATCTTGTCGACATTCATTCACAACACAGCAACATGTTGCTTTCGCGGCCACAGTTCCAGCTCTCGGTGCTCGACAACATTGCCGGAAACGCATCGATGTTGAAAACTTATAGTGCCCGCTATTCGCATTACAAGGCATTGCAGTCCATGCTTCGCAGCCAGCAAGAGTCCTACAACAAGGGAAAAGCTGAAATGGACTATTTGCGCTTCCAACTCAATCAATTCGACGAGTTGAAATTGCACAAAGGCGAAGAGGATGAACTTGAGGAACTGCAAAAGAAACTAAGCAATGTCACCGACTCAAAAGAAGCGCTGTGGAAAGTTGAAACCGCGCTTGACGGTGAGGAAAATTCAATCATCTCACAGCTGTCGACATTGTCACAAGTCCTGGCCGACACCGAGAACAACTTGAGCGAAATCGCGGGCTTGTCTGATCGCATGCAGTCGGCAGTGATTGAACTCAAAGACATAGCTCACTCCGTAATGAGCGTGAACGACGACCTGAACGATGACCCCGAACAACTGGAACAGGTGACACAACGGCTTGATGCCATCTACTCGCTTGAGCGCAAGCACAATGTGAAGTCTGTCGATGAGCTTCTCGACATTGAGGCACGCTATCGCAGGCAAATTGAAGAAATCGACAATAGCGACGAACGCATCGGCCAACTTAAACATGATATCGAGGTGCAGGAGAAAGAACTTGCCTCTTTGTCTCATCAACTCAGCACCCGGCGCAAGCAGGCAGCCAGTGATTTCGTTTGTCAGCTTTTGCCCTTGGCTCAAGGGCTGGGCATGAAAAACTTGAAGTTTGATGTCAAGTTCATTCCTGTTGGCTATGGTCCCAGCGGGTGCGATGCCGTGGAGTTTCTCTTCGCATTCAACAAAAACCAAGATTTGCTTCCTGTGCAGGAAACTGCATCGGGAGGAGAAATTTCACGTCTCATGCTTAGCATCAAGACGATTATTGCCCGCATCATGAATTTGCCAACTATCATCTTCGACGAGGTCGATACCGGCGTGTCGGGGGATATAGCCAGTCGCATAGGCGACATGATGGGGGATATAGCCAAGCATATTCAGGTTATTGCCATCACCCACCTGCCACAAGTGGCTGCCCATGGCATGCATCACATGAAGGTGTTTAAGACCGATGCCGTCGACGGCACATATACCAGTGTGCAAGTGCTTAACAGAGAAGAACATGTGCTTGAAATCGCACGCATGCTGAGCGGCAAAGACGTGAATCAGGCTGCCATTGACAATGCAAAATCGCTTGTTGCAATGAGTGAATGACTGAAATTGTTGGCCCGATAATTTGAAAACAAGTCCTTTTGCGGTAACTTTGCAAAAAATTAAATGATATGATTAATCGTATTTTGATTCGTACCAAAGTTGTTCAAATGCTTTATTCTTATCAGCTCACCAAGACTGACAAGACAATTACCAAAGCAAAAAAAGAGTTGCAGGCAAGTCTTGACAAGTCTTATGAGCTCTACAACAGCTTGTTGCAGCTCATGATCGACCTCACCGACTTGCAGGATCGCGAGCTCGACGATGCCAAGCACAAGTTCCTGCCCTCTAACGAGGATTTAAATCCCAACATGCGTTTTGTTGAAAACCAGCTTGTTGAATGGCTTCGCAATTCCAAGAAGTTGCAGGATTTTGTGAACGACAACAATATCACCTGGCGCGACGACGAGCTCTTCCTGCGCCTCTTGCTCTTCAAGGTTACCGGCAGCGAGGAGTATAAAACCTACATGGCTATGGAGAAGACCGATTTTGCAAGCGACTGCGAGGTGTGGTTGCAGATTATGAAAAAGGTTATTCTTCCCGACGACGACTTGCTTGAACACATCGAGAACATGTCGGTGTACTGGAGTGTCGACGACTTGGACATCATGGGGCAATTTGTGCTTAAAACCATACGCCGTATCGAAGCGGGCGACAAAGAGCCCATTTCTCCGAAATACAAAGACGACGAAGACAGCGAGTTCGGTGAGAAACTGTTTTCGCTGGCAGTGCAAGAGAGAGCCGAAAACGACGAACTCATCAACAAGTATGTGCGCAGCGAGCGTTGGGACAGTGGCCGCATAGCACTCATGGATCGCATCATCATGTGCACAGCTCTCACCGAAATCAAAAATTTCCCGAGCATACCAGTCAATGTTACGATGAACGAGTATATTGAGTTGGCCAAAAACTTCAGCACACCTCACAGTGGGCAATTTGTGAACGGCATTCTCAATGCTGTAGTCAAGAGTCTGCGCGAGCAAGGGAAGATTGTGAAACAATAAAGAAATCATTCAACCATAAAATATCAAATTATGTTAGACTTAATCTTACTTCAGAAGGGTAATGCCGGTGCCGATGGTGGTGGCATGATGATGTGGCTTCCGCTTATTCTCATTTTCGGCATCTTCATGTGGATGTCGTGGAGCAGCCAGCGCAAGGAGAAAAAGCGCCAGGCCACATTTTACGACAGCCTCACTGTTGGCGCCAAGGTCATGACCAAGACAGGCGTGATTGGCAAGATCAAGGCCATCAAGCCCGACACTGTTGAGCTTGAAATTGCCGACGGGGTGAAAATCACCGTTCTCAAGCAAGGCTTGGAAAACATGCCTGCAAATCTTAACCAGGCAAAAGACGCTAAAAAGTAATCTTGCTGCACGACGAGCAAGCAGGATAGCGTGAAATTGTTACAGGCCATGCCAGGTCTTTTCTCAGGAAAGTTCAAGTTTAGAGTAAAATCAGAGACTTCACGCTCGATTTTGCTCTACTTGGTTTTTGTTGTCATTTCGGCCATGTTCTGGTATTTTATTACACTCAACAAGGATGTGCAGCAAGACGTCACTTTCCAATTTGAAATCACCGGCATTCCCAAAGAGGTGACGATGATTGACGATGCTCCGTCGTCCATCAACGTGACAGTGAGAGACAAAGGGTCGGCATTTTTGAAATACTCGCTCTTCATGACACCTAAAATCAAAGTGAAGTTTAGCGACTTTGCCGAGAACAACTCGGGTTATTTCAAGATGAATGCAGTGCAACTGCGCAATGCGGTAAAAAAACAGCTCAACCGTGAGGCTATAGTGGTGAGCTTGCTTCCTGATGATATATCGTTGAAATTTACCAATTTGCCAGGCAAGAAAGTGCCTATAAGGCCCGATTGGAATATCCAAACGAATTTCCAGTATGAAGTCAATGGTCCCTTGGTGCTGAGCCAGGACTCGGTGATGGTGTATTCCGATCGCGAGACCTTGGCCGAGATCAACGAGGTGTATACCTATCATGCCGAAGCAACCGACTTGACCGATACCTTGCGTCGTGACCTGACAATCGCTCCTATACGAGGTGCTAAGATTGAGCCGCGCACCGTGAGCCTTATGGTGCCCGTGGAGCAGCTCATTGAAAAACACAAGCGCATCAACATCGCGGTGCGCAACACGCCACCAAATGTGAATTTCGTTATTTTCCCATCATCGGCCGATGTATCCTACCTGGTGCCCAAGAGCATGTACAAGATTAACCGCGACGACATAAAGCTAATTGTCGATTACAACACGATCAATCTGTCGTCAAAATCCAATAAGGCTCCTGTCATCATCAGTGAGTACCCAGGAGTGTATAGAAACATGGAGCTGCTCACCGACAGTGTGGAATACATCATCGAAAATCGCTAAGACATGGCGTCGAGACTTATAGCTATAACTGGAGGCATAGGCAGTGGCAAGAGTGTTGTGTCGCGCATCTTGAAAGTTATGGGCTATGCCGTGTATGATACCGACACGCAAGCTCGCCGGCTTATGAATCAATCTGCCGACGTGAAGGCCCGGCTTGTTGCCTGTTTTGGTCCTGAGATATATCACAACGGGCTACTCAATGCGCCCCGACTGTCGCAAATCGTTTTTGGAAACAATGAGGCTTTATCTTGCTTGAACGGCATTGTCCATCCTGCTGTGCGCTGCGACTTGCGGCAGTGGGCTGGTCGCTGCCAGTCGCGATATGCCTTTGTCGAGACAGCTTTGCTCTATGAGAGCAGGCTGTGTGATATTGTCGACAGTATATGGAAGGTGACGGCACCATTAACCACAAGGGTGCAGCGTGTGATGGCACGTAATGGCCTCACCGAGGCCGAAGTGCTCGCCCGCATTGAGGCGCAAGCGGCCGAGGACAGGGTGAATGAAAAAACACATATCATTGTCAACGACGGCATTGAAGCCTTGCTGCCTCAAGTTATGAGACTGTTAAAGTAACCTATATTTTTGCCAAAGCATATAGATGGTGATGACATAAAGTTAAATTTTCGTTATCTTTGCAATTACTTTAAGGAATATCATAAGAAAATATAGATTTTATGTTGAAAGAAGTATTATGTATTTCAGGCAAGCCAGGCCTGTACAAATTGATCAGCTACGGCAAGAATCTTGTAATTGTTGAGAGCCTTGTCGACCACAAGCGCCAGCCAGCACATTCACGTGACAAAATCATCTCGTTGGGAGATGTTGCAATATACACCACAGGCGATGACGTGCCGCTGAGCAACGTGTTTCAGTCTATTCTGGAAAAATATGACGGCAAAGCCATCGACAGTGCCAATTACAAGACAGCCGAGGCTCTCGATGAGTTCTTCAAGGGTGTTCTTCCCAACTATGATGTTGATCGTGTTTACAAGACCGACATCAAGAAGGTGATCAATTGGTACAATATTCTTGTCAACGCCGGCTACACCACTTTCAAAGAGGAAGAGAAGAATGAGGCTGATAGCCAAGACAGGCAGGACGCCAAATAGAAAATTCATTTATTTACTACTGAAATAATAATGTGCTAAAGATTGGGATGCAACTCTTCAGGCGTTCATTCTTTAGCACATTTTTGTTTGTCATTACGGCATGAGACGTTCTATACATATCTTTGTTTCAGCAACAGCATTATTGTTGATGCTATTGCTCGTGTCGTGCCATGTGACAAAAGGTGCCGTGCCGCTGCGTCCCAAGGGTGGAGGTGGACAGTCGTCGGCAGTAGCTATACCAGAAGAATGGAAAAACCTCACTATCGCCCTCGGTCCAGGCGACAACAAGCGGCTGTATCGTGAGGTGAAAAGCTGGCTTGGTGTGCCCTATTTCTATGGCGGGCACAGCAAGACAGGAGCCGATTGCTCGGGCTTTGTAATGGAGGTGTATAAAGCTGTGTATGGAAAGGATATACAGCGCAACTCGGCAAAAATATTCCAGCAGAATTGCCGTGAAATCGAGAAAAGCGACTTGAGCGAGGGCGATTTGGTTTTCTTCTGCACCCGTGCCACCAACACAGGTACTATCAATCATGTGGGTCTTTATTTAAAAGAAAACAAGTTTGCCCACGCCTCCTCGCGGGGAGTGGTCGTAGCCGACCTGAATCAAAACTACTGGACTGCGCACTGGGTGGCAGCTGGCAGAGTGTGCCGTTGATTGCCCAACCAGTACAGGGCTCCATACTGGCGCAATGAAGTGCAGCCTATGCCAAGAGAGTCACACTCGTGTTTCATGCGTGCTTCTTCCTGAGAGTAAACATCGCCCGAGATGACTATCGATTGCGGCTTATAGATTTTAAGCAAGTCGGCAATTCTCGCGTGGCATTGCTTGGTGAGCACCATGTAGTCGACAGCCAGTCGCCTGCTTGCCGAGATTTTTTTCCACTTGCCCGCACCTATGGCTACCATTCTCTTACCGCCCATATAGCAATAGGGGGGCTTGAAGAAGAAGCTTGCACGACGTGTGGTGCCTTTCACGGCCGCCACGTGCGTCACATTGTAGTGAGCCAAAAATGCCATGTGCTGATGCTCAAAGGCGGCAACGTCGATGTCACTGTCATCGCCTATCCACAGATACCCGCAATTGTTCTCGAAGGCGAAAAATGGAGTAGAATCATAGGAATTGAAAATCACCATTCCACTCGCAGGAGTGGATAAATTGATCCAGCACTTGTAGCTCACGGTGACGGCCAGTAGCACAACAACGGTGACAGCAATCTTGCGCTGTCGCGTCTTCACGGCAAGAGAAACAAAGATAAGAATGGCATAGAAAAGTATCACCTCAATGCCTGTGATGTAGATGCCGTCGATGTGCGACAGTGGGAGACTCGAAATTGTGGTCACTACCGAATTGATATACTTGTAGAGGCCTTCAACAACACTTTCGAGCACTGTGATCTCGCCCCTTAATGCCAGGAAAATAACAAAAAATGCTGCTACAACCATAAACACAGGGAAGACGGGAAGAATGAGGAGATTGGACAATATCGACATGGTTGAGATTGAATGGAAGTAATAGGCAGTCAATACAAGAGTCGAAGCCATCGCAATCGCCGACGTGGCCAAAGTTGACTTCACCGCTTGCCAAGCCTTGTTGCCCACAGGCTTGGCAGGCGTCGAATATAGCAAAATGGCTAACACCGTGATGAAACTGAGCTGAAATCCCACGCTGAACAATGCATTGGGATCAAAAATGAGTATAAACAAGGCCGACGACAGCAAGGCATTGACTGGAAGCGACTTCCTGTAGAGGATGTGTGCGACGAGCACAAAGACAATCATTATCGATGCTCGCATCACCGATGGCGGCAGTCCAGTGAAAACGCCGAAGGCTGCAATGCACACAATAGTGACCGCCAGTCTCAGCTTCTTGAGCCGCAAGTAGTCGAGCGGCATGAGAATCCACCAAACAATGATTGACAGAATACCAACGTGCAGGCCACTCAATGCTAAGATGTGGGCGACTCCGGCATTGGAATACTGCCAGCGGGTGTCGTTGTCGACAAGATCCTTGCTGCCAAGTATCAATGCTGCCACCATGTGCTGACACGGCTCATTGAGACGCGAGTTGAAAATGCTGTGCAATATTTTGTTTTGTTGTTCGGCCAGCCAGGAAGAGAATGTACTGGTGTGTCCGTATTTTACAAGTCGGCTGGCAGGAAGATGTTGCATGTAGTAAATGCCTTGACGTTTTAGCATGCTTGCATAGTCAATTTCATCGGGATTCCCAAGATTTTTCACAGGCTGCAGGTTGGGCTTGAATGCTACAAGGTCGCCACTGCCCAGCAGGTAATTGCACCCTTGGGTTGTTATCATCGCCACTGCATCGACAGGTGTAGATTTTTTCCCGTTGGAGCTTGCAGTAATAGTCACTGACAACTGCATCGAGAAGTCTTTATACTTGATGTCGTCGATAGATGCTACAACCATTTTTTGACTGTTGACCCAGGCAAGATTCAAAGGGGCAGGATAGGTGAGCATTTGGGCAAGACATCCCACAGCCAGTGCCAAGACCGCTATTGGAACAATGTAATAGGGCCTCACTGCAAGTCGGGCTGCAGCACTCCTGTTGCTTGCCCACATGGCGAAGTAGGATGCAGCGCCCGCAGCAATGAGGATGGAAGGAACAGCCAGCACGCGTGTGCCCACGGTATTTCCCAAGAGAATGCCTCCAATGAGCGGAACAAGCAGTCTTGCCACAGGGTACCTCGACAACACGCTGGAGAGCATCATAAACAAAAATTGGCGCTATTTTGTCCAAATCTCATAGGCAGCAAAGCCCTGAAGCAGGAGCATCTCAAGGCCATTTTTCACTTCGGCGCCATGTTCCTTCGATTGCTTCATAAACAGAGTCTCGTCGGGGTTGTAGATGAGATCATAGCACAAGTGCTCTTTGGTCAAAAACCGATAAGGAAAATCGGGACACTTGTCCACGTCGGGAAACATACCGAGTGGGGTAGTGTTGACTATGATTTTGTGCTCATGCACCATGGCTTTGGTGAGTTCTTCATAGGTCACTGTCGAGGCCGATTTCTTGCGTGACACGTGCATGACCTCTACGCCAAACTTGTTGAGTGCATAGCTCACCGCCTTTGAGGCGCCGCCTGAGCCGAGCACCATGGCCTGCCGGTGCTTAGCGTCGATGTAGGGTTCAATCGACTTGCCGAAACCTATCACATCGCTGTTGTATCCTCTCAGTTTCAGCTCGTTCTCTCTGTCGTTTCTTATAAATTTAATTACATTTACAGCACCAATATTACGTGCCCCGTCATCGATCGAGTCCAGATAGGGTATGACTTGCTCCTTGTAGGGCGCAGTCACATTGAGACCGTCGAGATTGGGATACTCGCTGATGACTTCCATCAATTGCCCAATGTCTTCAATCTCAAAATTAAGATATTCGGCATCGATGTGCTCGGCTTTGAACTTCTGGTTGAAGTAATCCATCGAGAACGAGTGGGCCAGGGGATAGCCTATGAGTCCATAAAGTTTTTTTGTTGTGTTGAGCGCTGCCATGTAATGTCGTGATTTTTCGATTTCTTTATACTCTTTTTGCAAATTTACAACAAAAATCTATATTGCAGGCATTTATTTTTACATTTCTTTTGACAATAAGAATTTTTGACTACCAACTACAGCCAATTTGACTACAATAAAATCACTATGGAACAATATCAATCAATTTTTTATTAGTACTTTTGCCAAAGATTTATTTATTAATTGGTATTGACCAATCAAGATTTAAATGATGAAATCAGTTTCTAAGCGTAATATTTACATTGGGGCTACGGTGCTCGTGAGCCTTTTCTTGTTGTATTGGGGCATTGAATTTCTGAAGGGATCCAATATCTTTTCGTCAAACACAACATTTTATGCCCGTTTCGCCAAAGTGGAAGATTTGGCAGTCTCCTCACCCGTCAATGTCAATGGCTACACGGTGGGCCAAATACGCAGCATCAACTATGACTATGACAAAAATCAGATTGTGGTCGAGATGAGCTTCGACAAGAATTTGAAAGTTCCCAAGGGCAGCACTATTTCACTGGCCACATCACTGCTGGGCACTTCGGTTCTTAATCTGAACCTGAGCGATGCTAAATCTTATTATGAGCCAGGTTCAACCATCCCCACGCTGCCGGTGGGCGGCGGACTGATGGACCAGGTATCGTCAAAGGTGATGCCAAGTGTTGAAGTCATGCTTCCAAAGGTTGACTCAATTCTGGGCAGCGTCAATACCCTCATGGCCAACCCTGCACTCTATGCATCGGTCACCCGGCTCGACCAAATCACAGCCGAGCTCAACAGGAGTTCGATTGAACTCGCTCAGTTGCTGGCCGTGGTCAACTCACGCATGCCGCAATTGCTCGACAATGTGAACGGTGTGGTTGTCAATGCCAATGGGGCTGTAACCAATGCCGGTGCCCTTGCCAAGGACTTGCAAAAGACGTCGGGCAACTTGAACGAGCTCACCCAATCACTCAAGAACATGCCCCTCGACACAACACTGGCTCGCGTGAACCGCACGCTGGCCAACGTGCAGAGGCTCTCGGCCCAGCTCAACGACCCCAACTCGTCGATTGGAATGCTCATGCACGACCGCCAGTTGTATCAAAATGCCAGCGGAGCAGTTGCCAGCTTGCAAGCATTGCTTGAGGACATCAAGAAGAATCCCAAGAAGTACGTAACAATAAAGGTTTTCTAATTTTTCATTAAAAACAATAGGGGTGTTTGTTTAGATTGATTCTAAATAAACACCTTCTTTTTTAGTCCTGTTATTGCCTAAATCAAGCCCTTATCAGTAATTGGGAGTTTTCGCTATATTGGTGTTTGGTCGCAACAATCTTCAAAAACACGCATAAATGTCTTTGTCATTGGCACTTAAATACTGTCACATTTTCGGCGTAGAATGGTTTAGGAGTGAAGTGACATTAAATTGTTGAAAATCAATATTGAAAGAAGTGCATTTAAAAAAGCAAATTTTATTGGTCTTTTTTTTATTAAATTTTAGTTGCACAT